>JAFVOG010000069.1 GCA_017505945.1 Clostridia bacterium | reverse complement strand
GAAACCACGTGCAAACCTGCGTTGACACGGTTTTTATAATACTTAGGCCGTACGTCCTCCTTGGCAAGCCACTGCTCCACCGCGCCGTCCTTGTCCGTCACCACCAGTCCGCTATCGTACGGGTGACTATTCGGGTGGGTAAACAGCGTGACCAAACCGCCCTTTTGTTTATGAAATTGCACGAAACGGTTAAAATCGATTTCAAACACCGCGTCGCCGTTTAACAATAAAAAATCTTCCGTAAGCACGTCTTGCAAACGCAATAAAGCACCCGCGTTTCCCAGCGGGTACTCTTCTACGAAATATTCGATATGCACGCCGAACGGCTTTCCCGTCACGGGAGAAAGGTTACTGCCGTCACCAAAATAGTCGATAATGATATGTCCCAAGTGCCCCACCGTAAGCAAAATATCGGTAAAGCCCTGTTCTTTTAAGCACGCGATTTCCCGCTCTAAAACGGGCACGCCTTCTATTTTTATCATCGGTTTAGGGATGTCGCTTGCCACGGACGCTATGCGCGTACCTTTCCCCCCTGCCAAAATGACGACCTTCATCTTAAACCTCTATACTCTTGGTCTTATCAAACGCCTCGGGCGTGTAATAAATTACGCGTGTACCGCTCCGTTCAAAAGAAAACGGCACTTCCATAAGCCCCGACAACGCTTGTCGAACGGCGTCCTGCTTGTCCTTTTGCACGTAAAACAGCAAAAATCCACCGCCACCTGCACCCAAAAGCTTACCGCCAAGCGCGCCTGCTTCTTTGCCTTTTTGATACAACGCGTCAATGGCGTCCGTCGTAATGGCACAGCCCGTCTTGCGTTTTAAGTTCCAAGTGGCATCCAACAACCTACCGAAATCGTCCAAGTCGGTATTTGCGTTTTCTAAAATGCGTTGCGCTTCGTCAACAAGCTCCAACATTTGCAACAGCTCTTTTTCCTTTTCATCAAGCGTTTGCGTAGTAGAAACTTGAATATCCGCCGAAAAACGGGTAAAGCCCGTGAAAAATAACATCAACGAATCGTCCAAGCGTTGTTTCCTTTGTGCATTGATGATAATAGGATTGACGTGATAACCTTTCGCATCGAAGTCGATACGGTTAAGTCCGCCGTGCGACGCCGCAATTTGGTCTTGCCAACCGCCCGCCTCTCCGCACAGAGTTCTCTCTAAATAAATCGCGTCGTCCGCAAGCTGTTTCTTGCTACGGAATTTTCCTTTCAAACAGTAAAACGCGTTTAATAACCCCACGGCAAACGTACTCGACGTGCCCAAACCCGTACGGGCAGGCAAGTCCGCGTCGTACGCAATATGCAATTCTTTCATATTCAGCATTTTCATTGCGTTACGCACCATAGGATGCTCGATATCGTCGATTTTACTAACGCGTTCCGTCTTAGCGTAAATAATCTCTGTGGAATGCTCGAAAAAACGGGGCAAATGCCGTACGGTAACGTACACGTATTTGTCAAACGTGGTAGAAATTACCGAGCCTCTATGCGTATTGAAAAATTGCGGAATATCCGTTCCGCCCCCGAAAAAGGACATTCTAAACGGCGTCTTCGTAATAATCATAGCATTTCTCCTTCGTCGTTATTCTCCGCTACGGTCAAACAGCACCATAAACGCGCCTTTGAAAATAATTTTCATATCCAACCAAAAACTTTGCTTATCGATATATTCCAAATCCAAACGCACCCACTCGTCAAAGAGAATATCGTTGCGGTTTTTTCGGATTTGCCAGTAACACAATAGTCCGCCCTTAACCAACAAGCGTTGCGTTTGGTAATCGTTATATTCCTCCACTTCCCCAGGCAGAGGTGGACGTGGACCTACTACGCTCATTGAACCGATTAAAATATTCCAAAACTGCAACAGCTCGTCCATCGACGTCTTTCTAAGAAACCGTCCCACTTTAGTAATACGGGGGTCGTCCTTCATCTTAAACGCAGGCCCGTCCGCCTCGTTTTTCCCTTCGCGGACCAAATCTTTTTTCATTTCTTCCGCACCGACGCACATACTGCGAATTTTATAAAATTTGAACACTTTACCGTCTTTTCCTACACGCTTGGAAACGTAAACGGGGTTATGAAAATCTTCCAACCATTTGACAAGCAAGCACAATAAAATAACGGGCGATAAAATAACCATCCCCAAAATGGACGTTACGATATCGAACGCCCGTTTGAAAAATAAATAGCACCCGTAGGCAAACCCCTTTTTGCGACGGTCTTGATACAAAGCAAGCGACGCCTGCACCTTTGCCGTCAACTCCTGTTCCGACAGTGGGGCTTGTTGCGTGGGTTCGGCACTATTCTCCACTGCCGTATTCTGTTTTTCGCGTTGTTCGTCCATAAGCATGTCCACCATTTTAGCCAAAAATAAAAAAATCGACCTTTATACTTATCTAAGTATAACACAGACCTTTTGCCTTGTCAAGTAATAACGGAAATTTCCGCATTTTTGTGAAACAAAAACAATAGTTTTTTTCATAGCCTTTCACAACGCTTTGTCGATAGATAAGAAAAAACGGCGGACAACCGCCGTTTTTGTATTATTTCGTCTTTATTTCCGCTATGCGCACCACCAAGTTTTTGCCGTACGGATAAGGGCCGGTTTTTACCGTCAACGTATCGCCGTCTTGCACAAAGGCAAGCTCGGTTTTCGGCTCGTCCAGCCAAGTGATTTTCTCCACCTTTTCGGGAAAAGTCAGCGTATCTTCGTAAGCGTTTGCTCGCGTTCGTTCTACGTTGGGGTCGGCAAGCATAGACAAATCAAAACAGAATAAATAATACGCATTTTTGCCTCGCAAAACGAAATCCTTTTCCTTGTACTGTACCGCAAGGTCGCAAGGCTTAGGCAGATACATCGCCTTCTTGGAAATTGCCGTCCACGAACCCAGCGTTTTCAAAAGTGCCTTGTCCATATCACGTAAATAACCGTTTGCTTTCGGTCCTACGTTCAAAAGGAAGTTCGAGCCGAACTTGCGACAAATACACCAGTCTTCGATAACGTTCGCAAGCGAAGTATAGTAATAGTCGTTTTTCGCGTACCCCCAGTGGGTGTTTAACGTTTGGCAAACTTCACTCGCCACGTACCTGGGCGCGCCCTTTTGGTTAATCGGCGCGGGTTTGCCACGCTCGAAAGTAACCGAATCCAGTTCGATATGCCCCAGCGCGCCTTGCGCGTTTAAGCCTGTATTATTAACAATCATTGCGTCCTTTTGATACGTTCTTATCGTGCCGTACAACGCGTCTTCTTCCCAGTCGTCGTTAGGCTTGTCCCACATACCGTCAAACCAAAAACCGCCGATTTTACCGTAATTTTTGCAAAGAATTTCAATGCTCTTGCGAAGATATACGAGATACGCCTTAAAATCCGTTTTATAGCTTTCTTGTCGCCAGTCGAGCAAGGTATGGTAGAAAAACGGCACAAGCCCTTCCGCGTTGCACGCATCTACAAATTCTTGGACAAGGTCGCGTCCGCAAGCGGTACTCGGCGCGTCGAAATCACTTAAACCGCAGGTATCGTACAACGAAAATCCGTCGTGATGGCGCGTAGTAAGCGTGACGTACTTACACCCTGCCTTTTTCGCCGTTTTTACAAGCCGTTTCGCCCAGTCCTTTGCAGGTGAAAACGTATCGGCAAGCCGAGCGTACGTTTCTCTCGGAATATTATGCAAGTACATCGTCCACTCGCCTTGTTCTCTTTGGCTGTATAATCCAAAATGAACGAACATCCCAAAACCCAAATTTTCAAAGTCACGCACGTACGCTCTCGGTTGTAAAGTTCCTCCGTTCATCTGTTTCTCCCTTATTCGTCCCGTTTAGAAAAACGGCATCCACAAAAATTTTGTCTATATAATCCGTATTCGGCGGAAAGCTGTAACGAACGTAAATATCCGCCTTTTTTCTTAAAATCACTTACCAAATACCGCACGCCGTACTGTTTTTCCAGCCTTTCCCCTATTTCGTTTAGCCAGTCGGCGTTTTTATACGGGCTTAACGACAGCGTACTGCAAAACCAAGCAAATCCGTTTTCCTTTGCCGTTTGCGCCGTTTTATCCAGCCGTAAAGCGTAACACGAATAACAGCGTTTTCCGCGTTCAGGCTCATTTTCTAATCCCTGCGCCATTTGCGTAAATTTTTCCTTCTCGTGGTCGCAATCGATAAACTTTGCCCAACCCGTTTGCTGTAAAAAGCGTATCTGTTCCGCCTTGCGTTTTTGGTACTCCGCCTCGTCGTCGATGTTGGGGTTATAATACAATACGGTCACGTCAAACTTATCTTTTAACCGTTCCAAGCACGCCGAAGAACAGGGCGCGCAACAGCTATGCAGTAGCAGTTTCGTCCCCGTCGGAATTTCGTTTAATAGCTCTTGAAAACATTGTTCGTATTGCTTATTCATACGCATCAGTATAACTCTTTTTTTAGCGATTGTCAATAGAAAACCCAAAACTATTGACAACGCCAAAGAAAAGTTTTATAATATATCTATCTTGTATAGGAGTAACACGTATGTTCGATTATACGGTAACCGCCGCCAAAAAAATCTACGAAGATTTTAAGAAATTTGGACGAGTGTGCGACGTTATTACGCAAATTTTATATATCGCGTATCTTACCTATTCCGTCTTTGCCCAAACGGGGCGTTGGTGGATAAAGGCCGTTTTGCTGGGTATAAGCGTGGGATATTTTATCTTTTATATCGTTACGCAATGCAGTAAAAAATATCAACTTGGCAAACGGGGCAAACGCGTGTTCAAGTGGAGCAAACTCGGATTAAAGCTGTTTGAGTTAGGCGTTGCCTTTTACAGCATTTCCGTTACGACGAACGACGCTACGACAACGTCCGTTATCCTACTTGCTATGATGCTTGTCGGTTGGCTGTTACAAGTGGTGTTCGACGTGATTGTTTCCATTTTGGAAAACCGCGCCACTCTGTTTTTTGAAGCCGTGAAAGCGGACTGGGAAGAAATGAAACGCCCCTTGGATAACGTTTCGGGCTTTATGAAAAAACTGACGGGCAAACCCGTAGAACCCGCCCCCGAAAAGACCAAACAACGGTTGTGGTTAGACGAACACGTAGCGGAAATCCGCAAGGATAAACGCGATAAAAAGGCACTTAAAAAACAGGAACAAAAAGAGAAAAAACAAGCGTTAAAACAACAAAAACAAGCCGAACGCTTGGCAAAACGCCAAAGCAAAACGAAAACGCAAGACGTCCAAACCCCAACCGTTACGGACGGTAAAAAGAAAAAAGGTAAAAAATGAACGTAGCCAAACTCCGATTTATCAACGCAAACACGTTAAAATTTTTGGCGTGCATCTTTATGGTCATTGACCACGTCGGTTTTTTACTCTTTCCCACGCGCGAATACTACTGGCTACGCATCATAGGACGGCTGTCCTTGCCCCTATTCGCCTTTTCCCTTGCCGAAGGGTGTCGGTACACCAAAAATAAGCTGATGCATTTTTCCTTGCTTGCAGGGCTTGCGCTGATTGTGCAGGTGGTGTATTATTTGTACGACGGTAGCTTAGAAATGAGCATTTTGGTTACGTTTACCTTTTCCGTCGTATGTATCTACGCCCTGCAATTTTTCAAGAAAACGCTGTTTTCTACTTGCAAATGGTGGTGGAAACTGCTTGCCGTATTGCCGTTTATCGGCGCAGTTACGTTGACGTATTTCGCCTGTGAGTGGGTGTATATCGATTACGGATTTTGGGGCTGTATGCTACCCGTGTTTGCGTCGATATTAGATTTTCACCGCATACCTGCGCCCACCCTTTTACAAAAAGCAGACCGACTGCATTGGCGTATTTTATGTTTTAGCGTAGGACTTATACTGCTTTCGCTGTACCCACCTTTTATGAAGGATATTCAGTTCTATTCGCTGTTCACTCTGCCCTTGCTGTTTTTATATAACGGCGAAAAAGGCAAATGGAAAACCAAATATTTCTTCTATTTGTTCTATCCCCTGCACCTCGTTCTATTGCAAGGCATATCGTACTTATTATAAAAAACAAAAGCATAAATATTAACGTAAAAAAAGGATAACGGATTTTTCCGTTATCCTTTTTACTTTGTCGTATAATCGTTATTCGGGCAATAATTCCGCCGTAATTTCAAACGTCTTTAAGTTTATCACAACGTCGTACTTACCCACTTGCTTGAAATACGCGTGCGTTCCGTTTACCATTAGCCACTCGTTTCTAATGGGCGTAAACACGTATTCTTTGTATGCCGTGCTGTAAAAGCTTGGCATACTCTCATATACATCCACCGTGATACTATAACGGAATACGTACGGAACGTCCGTTTCATACGGTTGGAGTTCGATAAAGTCCGTGCCGTCGTAATATATGCAACCGTAATCCGCCGTATCGGGGTTAACAAGTTGCATACGCACGACGTACGTTTTTGCGTTGATATATACGTTATACACCCCGCCGATATTGACGGTAACCGCCGTCTTTCGCGCCGTGGCGTATTTACCGTCCGTACCCTCGTCCAACGTAACCTTATAATTGCTGGTATGGATATTGTTAAAAAAGCTAATACCTTTTCCCTTGACTACGCTGTAATTTTCAATCATAAATTCGTCCGCGTTTTCGGGATTGACAGTCATTTCCACCCAGTTCGTCGCCACACTGTAAATACTGCAATTTTTAATGGTATAATACACGGGCATTTGGATTTCCGCTTTGTATTGCATATCAAATTTCAGTGTTTCCGTGTCAAACACAAGCTTGTATATACCCGACTTTTTTACGTTGACTTGTATATCTTCGCCGTCTTGCCGTTCCGTTTCGGCATACTCGTCGTCCACGGTATCGCTGAGCGCACAAAACCAACCCGTAAGGTCGTCCGTAGCCATAACGAAGTAATCGTCTTTATAAAAATACAAATTATCGTACACCCGTTTTTTACCGTCAAGCGAGAAATAGTCCATACGTAAATACTCGCCGTTTACGCTCATCCATAATTCAAGTCCTTCGGACGTATAATAGGTAACGCCTTCTTCCGCAACGAAATGCTCCATCGTGATTTGCGTCGTTTCTACCGCTTGCACGTCGGCGTTGTAGTCTTTGGGCGGTACGTTTCCACCGCCACCGCAACCAACAAGCGATACCATACCTAAAAAAGCACATAAGCAGGTACTTATTAAAAATTGTTTTCTTTTCATAATATCCCCCTTTTTATGGTTAATACGTACCGTGTACAAAAATACGTTTGGTTTTAGAATTTTACGAGAAACAGGATAGTTCTTCGTAGAGGCAAGCAGGTCGCGAAGCGCGCGGCTTTTCCGACGGGAGTTTACAAGTCGTAAATGAGCAAGGAAAAACGCAAGCGCGACAAAGAGATGCGCCGCCTATACGATGAACGTGGCGTCGCCGAAACTAAAAAAGCGGTACTTATTTTCTACGGCATACTTATACACGGACAAGATTTCTTCCCTGCCCGTTAAACAAGCTACCAACATAATCAGCGTACTTTCGGGCAAATGAAAGTTGGTAATGAGTGCGTCAACGCATTTCATTTTATAGGGCGGATATAAGAAAATTTCCGTATTTCCGCTTTGCGCGCGTACTAACCCGTTTTCATCCGCTACGCTTTCCAACGTCCGTACTGACGTCGTGCCTACGGCAATTACCCTACGCCCTTCTTTTTTCGCTTGGTTGATAATATTTGCCGAATCTTCTTTGATTTCGTAGTATTCCGAGTGCATTTTATGGTCGGTAATAATCTCTTCACTGACGGGGCGGAACGTACCCAAACCCACGTGCAATAACACTTCGGCAATTTGCACGCCTTTGGCTTTGATTTTAGCTAACAATTCGTCCGTAAAATGCAACCCTGCCGTAGGTGCGGCGGCACTGCCTTCTACTTTGCTATATACCGTATTGTAGCGTGCTTGGTTTTCTAATTTTTCCTTGATATACGGGGGCAAGGGCATTGTGCCTACACGCGAAAGCACGTCTTCAAACGCACCGTCAAAGGTAAATTCCACCACCCGTTCCCCCGTTTCCGTAATATCCTTTACGGTAAAGGAAAGTTCGTCCGACACCGTCATTGTCGTACCGATTTTGCCTTTTTTTCCAGGTCGCATCAATACTTCCCAAGTGCGAATATCGTAGCGTTTCAAAAGCAATACTTCCACTACGCCACCGTGTGCGGTTTTGGCATACATCCGCGCAGGGATAACCTTGGTGTTATTGATAACCAGCACGTCCCCTGCGGAAAGTTCATCGTAAATATCCCGAAAAATTTTGTCTTGTATGCTTTTCGTTTTACGGTTATACACCAAAAGTTTAGACGAATCGCGCGGTTCTACGGGCGTTTGCGCAATTCTATCCTCGGGTAAATCATAATAAAAATCCCGTTTTGTGTACTGTACTTTTTCCATAATTATTCTTCGTCTTCAAAAATGGACATTTGTTTTCTTGCCTTTTGCGACGGTTGCAGTCCTAAATGTTCGTAACCGCCCTTTAAGCAGATACGTCCCCTGGGCGTGCGCGCAATAAAGCCGAGCTGTAAAAGGTACGGCTCGTACACGTCTTCAATGGTGTTGGCGTCTTCGCCCGTTGCCGCGGCAAGCGTTTCCAAACCTACTGGCCCACCGCCAAACTTTTCAATCATTGTGCCAAGGAGCGTCCTATCCGTTTGGTCTAACCCCAAATCGTCTATTTCTAAGCGCGACAGCGCGAACTTAGCGTCCGCCTTCGTAATTACCGAATTGCCCTTTACCGCCGAGAAATCGCGTACCCGTTTCAATAAACGGTTTGCAATACGTGGCGTACCACGGCTACGCCGTGCAATTTCTTCGCTTGCCGAGCTTTCAATAGCGATACCCAGTGCCTTTGCCGAACGGGTAACGATATCCGTCAGCTCTTCACCCGTATAAATTTCCAAACGGTTGATAATGCCAAATCTATCGCGCAGGGGCGGAGCGAGCATACCGATACGCGTCGT
>JAFVOG010000068.1 GCA_017505945.1 Clostridia bacterium | reverse complement strand
TTTTTCAAGTACGCCAAGTAGTTTTCCTTGTTGGCGTTCTTCCTATATATTATATATAAGGACTTCTACGTAACGCTTACGCCTGAACAAATCGAAGAAAAACGTCACACAACCGCTGAATTTAAGCAAGACTACGCAACCTCGTTGTATAACGCGTTCAAGCTTTTCACCGATGAGAGCAATTCTCCCATCTTATTCCACTGCACGCACGGTGCTGACAGAACGGGTACGTTTGCTTTCTTGTTGTCGGGCATGCTCGGTGTCGGAATCGACGACCTGTATAGAGACTTCGAATTGACCGTCTTCGCACAAGGCGTAGACGTTGGCGTTCGAACATCGAATACAATGAACAGGAAGATTATTACTAAAATTACTTAAAGAAAGACGTTGGTTTAACGGACGAAGATATCAAAAAAATTGAAGATATCATGTTAGAATAACCGTTTGCAAACAATAAAAACACAACGCCACTGCGTTTCAAAAATAAAAGCCACCCGAATATCGGGTGGCTTTTATTGTATAAAGAGCGTAAAAATATTCGTTTTACGCTCAAATTGTCTCACAAAATATTCTAACACATCTTTTGTTGTTTATATAAATAAAGCCTTTCTTAACGGAAAATCCTACTTTTTTCAATGGTTAATCTATCGCAAAATCACGTTTTACGGGTTGTCCCGACCACATCCGCTTATTTGTCCAGTCGGACGAAGCGTCCATCCAAAACGGCGCATCAAACGGCAATCCCAACGCTAAAAATACGGTAGAACATAAATACAAACTACCTACGTTTATGTAAGACTCAGTAATATCAGGTTGAAAACCGTATACTCCTGGCGCAAGCCAACCGTTTTTATCAAACGTTTCCGTCGATTCCATACATTTTTTAATTACAGCCGTTAACCCAGAACGCACTTGTCCTGCAGACAAATTACCAGGCAAAAAGTCTTGTAAAACCGCTTGCGAAAGCAACTGAAACGCCCCAAAACGATACGCTACCGAACGCCCGACTAAGGGATACGTTCCATCGGGCATAATCATACGCTCCAACACTCCCGCATATCGCGACGCGCGCTTGATAGCTTCGTTCAACTGCTCGATATACCTTTCCTCCTTTGCGCTCAATACGCGAAGAATATCAATATACATCGGTTGAATGACGAAACTGTTATAATAATCCCAATGGTAAAACTCCCCGTCTGAATACGTTCCGTCACCTACGTACCATGTTTTAGAGAAACGTTCCACACCATATTTCAACCGTTTCTCGTCCACTTCTTCCCCTAAAAATAATAACGTAGTTTCTATCATCGAAGAAAATAAAATCCAATTATTCTCATACGGCTCGATAACCCTTGTCGATTTTAAGGCTTTAATTAAGTTTCCCTTTACTCTATCCTCTAAAAGGTCAAACAACTGTTTAGGCGCGCGGAGTATAGCGTGCGCTAAAAACCCCGTATCCACCAAAGGCTGTTTTCCGTCGTCAAAATTCATAAAATCGGGAGAATGCGAGTCGGTGGCTTTATCTATACAATCGCGCATTAACGTTCGATATTTTTGTTGCAAGACGTATTCCTCGCCCTTTAATCCTTTTAACTCTAACCACGGCGCAATTCCACAAGCCGTTCTCGCAAAGGCTTCCAACCCTATTGTATCAAACTCACCTTTATGAAATTCCGACGGGATTGTCTGTCTTAATGTACCAACTGCTAAATTCTCAATAACGGGCGCAACAATTTTTATCATTACGTCTATCCAATACTTTCTATCTTCCATTATTGTCATACCTTTTTTATAAAAGCTCCATTTCAGAACGAACGACATCTCCGTCCTTTTCTACGATTTTTCTTTGTTTGTCGTATAATTGTTCGAATACGGCAAAATACCGCAACCCAAATTCATATAAGCTTTTCGCGTTGAAATGCAAATTATCCGCATTCGCCGTTAAATCTTTTGCCGAAACCACGCCCGTAAAGTCGTTCATTTCAGCGATTTTGTGTATTTGCTCGTTGACGATATAAAAATTTTTTCCGTTCGACTCAATCGTACAATCCGCCAAAAACGCACCTAACTCCCCTAAAATAAACGGAACGTCGTATAAATCCAGTTCTTCCCTTAAAGAGTTCATTATACTCTCAAAACGTTCCTTATACTTCATAGCTAAATCTAGCGCACAATCCGATTCGCCTTGATGCCATAATACGCCGACAATCGTAGACGTCCGCAACGCTAATTTTGCTTGTGAAACAGCATTATCGTATAATACGCCCCCTACCTTCCATTGTTCAAGCCTCGTTCCGCCGTCCGCCGCACAAATTAAGCCCACGTCTACGTTATGCTTTTTCGCATACGCTTCCGCAAAACTTTCCGCAAGACTCACTCCCGAAAACGCTCTATCGGGATTGATAGGACGAAACATTTTTTGCCAACGACCGTTACGTAAAATTTTTATATGCGTGGTGTCTACGGGAATCGCTTCTGCCAAATCCCCTCTGCCCGCCATATTCGATTGCCCTATTAATAAAAACGAATGTATCATCCATAGAATCCTTATCAATTTTTATACTTGCTCTTTAATCGCTTTCATATAAATTAACCAATCCGTACGGCTATGATAATGCGTTCCTTTACGCAAATGAAAATAAACGTCTCCTTCTAAAAATTCATCTCCGCATATCGGTAACCTATTTGGAGCTTTTAATCCTTTTTTACCATATAATAGCCAGGCTTTCGAAGATTCTACACAATTAAGAAACTGATTAAGATTATCACACCAAATATCTTCTATTGCTGTTCCGACACAAGCTTTTCTCGGCGCGACCAACGACAGCAAGCAATGTTGGTCAAACGGCATTGCATTCTCTTTGTCTATGTATTTAGTATAATTAGGACAAAACCAATAAGAAAATTGACGGCAAATATCACGAATACTTTCCGCGCCTTCGCTACGCGAACGCGCAAGCGCGACTCCCGAACAACCAGAATTATTCGAACAAACAAAAGCGAACCTTTCATCTAGCGCACCCGTCAACAACGACGTTTTACCTAGTCTTGAATGCCCTGCAACGCTTATTCTATCTTTATCTACTTCGCTTCTCGTTAATAAATAATCCATCATCCGCGAGAGCATATACGACCAATAGACAATCTTCCCCGCATCACTACCTTGTCGTTCTCCTTGTTGAAAAAGCCCTGCAAGACCGTTAGAAAAATCCGCATTATCCGTTGTAATATCTTCATAGCAAACCGTAAAAATACCAAATCCGTTATCAATAATTTCTTCCACCGGTAAGTATCTATCAGGAATATCTTTACGAAAATTGATATAAATAAAAAACGGAATATTTGTTTTATTCTTAGGAAAAATCAACTGCGTAGGAATTACGTGTGTGTTTCCGTTTTTCTCAAACGTAAAAGAAACTGTTTCCCACTTCGCTTTACCCGCAAAATCAATCGCTTTCGTTTCCAACGCAATCTTAGGCGTTATCAAAGACGGAACCTGACCGTATTCCTCCTTCAAAAGCACTTCTCTCCAATATAAGCGCGCTTTATTTTCCCATTCTTCTTTTGTTTGTATTACTTGCCCATCTGGCATTTGAAATAAATTTGGCAAATTGCGTTTTTTTAATTCACTTTGCAATATATCTCTCTTCATTTACGCTTCTCCTGATATTTATAGTTCGCTCACCGAAATACACCGAGCATATGGCGTGATTTGAAACGCTTCACTTCGCCAACTTTCATTACCGCGTTTCTTGAACAATCCAACATTACGCCAAAATATCGATACTTCATATCTTTTCCTTATTCGTCAAATATCTCTATTTGAATTTCTTTACTCGTTAAATCGACTGCCGTAAAATCAATTTCTAAAAGCCCATTCTTTTCATTTCGAACGGCTTGTTTTTCTTTTCCGTTTACGATAAAACGTCTTGTAGTATCTCCTTGATGCTTATAAGAAATGAACAAATCGCAATTTTTAATACGTAATTTTATCGACGCAATGTCGCAAGGAAAAAATTGCGCAGGTCGAATTGCTAAGCCGTTCAAACTAGGACAAACACCAAATGCACCTCCCACAAGGGCTTTGATTAAAACGCAACCACTACCTGTAAACCAGTCGTTCATAGATTCTCCATCCAAGCCTTTCTCTTCGTTATAAATATAAGAATTAGACATAATAAACGGTGTTGTGGAAATCGTCTTATGCGTAAGCGGTAAAATCTTATATAATTGCTCCCAAGCTTTTTCCGATTCCCCCATTTCAAACAACGATAAAATCCCAAATAAGGTAGCGTGAATATACGTTGCACCATTTTCCGCAGTACCCTTAGGCAATTTAATAATACGCCCTACTTCTTGGTTATCTTCCGCAAAATACGGCTCAAACGTTTTCAACCCGTACTTAGAATCTAAACGGCTATACGCTTGCAAAATATCCTCTTTTAGCGAAATATCCCAATCCAATGCACCGCATAAAACCCAAAATGCGTTTGACGTTAAGCCGTCGCGACTAACCTTATCGTTATCGCAATAACTCGCAATTTTATAACGAAGCTTATCTCCCCAACCGTGCACGATTTTTCTTTCGCCGTTTTCATTCGATACAATGGCGTGCGTTTGTAATCCTTCTTGAATTTTTCTACGGTGTTCCTGATATGCCCTGATTTTATCCGTGTGTTTGCCAGTTTTTTCAAAAAGCTGACACATCTCACGCAAATTTCTGTATAATTGCAAGGTCGCCATAACGGAAACACCGTCTCCGTATTCCCTGTTCTTATCTATGGTATAACCTAATCCGTCAAGCGCGTCGTTCCAATCCCCGTACAACGCCCGCAAACAACCCGTATCCGTCGCCAAATTAGACACCAAGTATTCCGTTATTCGCACCAAGTGTTCTAAAACAGTATCCCTTTCTTCGCTGAATGCAACGCTATTACCGTTAAATTTATAATAACCGCAAACTTCATCTAAAATGGAATAATCGTCCGTATAAGCAAGATAGGAAAACACAGTGGAAATAATCCAAACCCCTTGGTCGATAAACGGCCTTAAATCCATAGCAGGCAAAACGTTTTTTGATTGCGGATAAGAATATTGTCTTGGCGCTCTACCATCCTCGCCGATAAAACCAATAGCTTCTATGATTTTTTGTCGCGTATAGGATGGATTCCAAATCAAATAAGCTTCTAACTGTTGAAAAATATCGCGAACGCCAATAAACGGCCCTGCGTAATTTTTTGCACGCGCACAAAATTCCACTTGTCTTAATACGTTTTCAATAAAACTATTTACGGTAAAAGATTTTAAGTTTGCGTTTTGTAAATCTCCAAACTTAATTTCAGGATATCCGTTAACACCACTCGCTTTTCTAAAAATATACTCGTCGACCAAGTTAGCCTTTTTATTATTTACGGCGCGACTTTCCACTTCCTTTTTATCGTTTCCAAATGCTACCGTATAGGTAATTTCAAAACTCTTCCCAGCCTCTATCAATTTCGGCAATATCGTACCCGCGATTGCCGTTTCACTAAACTCAGTATGCAATTTCTCTTCGTCAAATCCGCCTCTAAACAACGATTCGGCGCAATTCAACTGTGCATATACACTACCCGTATACACTCGTCTTGACGTAGTTTTTTCTACAACGCCGTCCAAGTCGCTATACGTAATTGCCGCGTAATTTTCCAAACTCGACTGTTTTCTACGAGTTTCCGTCGTATGCATTAAGAAGCCGTAATCGGTTGCCGTGCATTGCTTAAACCATTTGGTTTCCAACGATTCGCACGGTTTTTGCATCATAAAGAAATTCATGTACGTAGACAAATACGTTTCTATGCTTTCCATCGACGCATTTTCCATAAAAAACGAAATTCTAAAAAGCTTCTTATCGTCGATTAAAATACGCACGACAAGGTGCAATTCCTGCACGTCGGTAAAATAATAGACGGCTTGCGGAGTAAATACCGTATAACGTTTAACGTCCTTTTCCGTTGGTTGTTTTGCTGTTCCAAGTAAGGAAATCGGGAAATAGGAGCCGTCGGGTTGTTTTATTCCCGCAAAGAACGCTAAATACGGCTCTTTCCCTTCAAAAACGTGTAAAAGCATACTCAACGTACTTTCTTCCATTTTTACGTTGCCCGATTCATAAGCCCAAAACGTAAGACCGTCATACGCATAAGGATATCTAGCCTCACCGTCTTTACGACCATACGATATTATGGTATCCGACTCTAAAAAATAGCAATTGCTCGGCAATCTTCTTTCTTCTTTTAACGACTGATTGTCTTCGAGTATTTTTATTTGCTTACGGATTTCTCTTATTTTTTCTTCAAAAGTTTTCATATCTTACTCCATTCGCTACGTTAATAGCAAACAACACGTCAAAACGTCGTTTATTGTTTATTTTCCCAACGACCACGCAAAAAGTGTGCAGAAAGTTTGGGTTGCCTATCACGTGTAAAGACGCCCTTTCTATTTCCTCTTACTCTGGTTAAGCCTTGTTTCGTCTTGAAATCGGCAAACGCCCAAACGTGCTCGCCGATGCAGTAGTCGTATTTATCCAACAACCTACACGTTTCATCTAAAATTTCCATTTGAAATTCTTCAGAGAATGATTCACTAGGCAACGAATGAAGCCCTTCTATGGTATCTGCGCCGAATTCCGATAACACAATCGGTTTTTTATATCTTTCATAAAACGTTTCGATTTCTTTACCCAAACACGGCTCTACGCTTGACAACACCCCGTGCTGTTCATACCAACCGTGATAACGGTTAATACAAATCACGTCCACTAAATGTGTACACTGGCATTTCCATACTACCGCGCAATTTACGTAAGTAAGTGGTAAATCGGTAAGCGTACGTGCATAAGAAAAAACATCTTCAAAATACGGAACGGCATTATCTTCCGCAGTTTCCGGTTCGTTCGCCAGCGAATACATTACTACCGACGGATGATTCTTATCTCTATCTATCAGTCTTTTAATAAGCTCTTTATGCAAAATCTTGGTTTCGTCGTTTACACGCTCCTTACCAAAATTACCACCATCCCACCACTTCATACACACGGCAGGCACTTCGTCGATAACCATAAAACCGTATTCGTCCGCAAGGTCCATAATTTCTTCCGAATACGGATAATGACTCGTTCTAAAAGAGTTTGCGTTTATCCATTTCAAAAGCTCGAAATTGCGAATATTTACGGCGGAATTATTCCCTTTTCCTAAAATCGTAAAATCTTCGTGCAAGCCAAAGCCCTTGAAATATACGGGTTTATCGTTGAGCAAAAATTCCGTTCCCTTAACTTCTACTTTTCTAATCCCAAAACGTTCTTCGTATTTATCGCTTTCCGTTTCCACAACAAGCGTATATAAATACGGGTCTTCGCCACTCCATTTATTCGGCGATTCAATAATTAAATCCCCTGTTTTACTTTCGGCGACGATATGATTATCCCTATCTAAAACGGTATAAGAAACAGTTTCGCAATTCGTTTTTGTTTCCACAAAAACCTTTTTGTAATCCCCGTTGACCACCGTTTTAATTGAAATATCTTCTATGTATTTCTCAGGCAACGTATAGATAAGCACGTCGCGATGTATACCCGTAAAATTATAAAAATCGTGATTGATAATTTGTTTGCCGTCTACTAGATTTCCAACAGGTAAACATTGAAAGTCTAAACGATTATCAATAATAATCGATAACCTATTCGTTTCTTTCAAGTTATCCAAAGGCAAATCAATCGGATAAAAACCGCTTGGAGAACCACCTATTTTCGTGCCGTTTAAGTATACTTCGCATTTATGACTCGTTGCGCCTATACGCAAACGATAATGTTTCTTTTCGTAAATCGGTATAGAAAAGTTTCTTTCATACAAAAACTTTCCAACGTATTCTTTTATTTCTTTATCCGTTACGATTTCGTTCATACTCGCAGGCACGGACATACGCTGACACCCTTTCGCTATTTCATCTGCCTTATAGTCGTCTGCTACCGTCCTGAAATCCCACATTCCGTTCAACGAAAATACTTCGCGGTATTTATTCATTTTTGGGTACAACATTTATTTGTGATGATGTGGAGTACAAGAAAATTCAACACTCTCGTACCCCACACACTCCTCCATTCTTTATTCAACTCTTATTATGCGTTCGTTTGTGTATTCCAACTGGAAATATCAATCGTAAATTGATTGCTTTCCTTGAAGTATTGTTCTCGTACAGTCGAATAATATTCCACCGTAATCGTATTTCCGTCGTTCGAGAAATACAACATCGCTACCATGCCTTTCGGCGATGCTACGTCCATCGTTTGCGGGTCAATCAAAATTTGCGTAACGATGTTCCCGTTATCGCCTGCCGTTTGTACCGTTACAACGTCGTCGCTAGAAATATGACCGCACATTACAAGGAAGATATTACTATGCTTCGAGAACAACTCGTTCCACATATCTTCACCGCTGTTATATACCTTTTCAGGTGCATCGTCTTTATCCATTTCATCTTTCGGCGCGTGCGTTTCTCCCGCTTCTAAAAGCGAGCCGTCCGCATCCATATATGCGTGCGTAGTAATGATAACGCGATGATTCGGATAGCTTTCGATAATTTCCGAAGCCCACGAAAGTTCTTCATCCGTCGCACCGTAGTCGAGCGTTACCAAAAGGTAGTCAACACCCGACACGCTAAGCGACTTATAAGAATTCGTCATACTGTTTTCGCCGAAGAAACCGATAAATTGATTTGTATATTCGTCGTAGAAAAAGTATTCGTTAATTTTCGCCGTAGAATCGTGATTACCGCGAATAACCGAATACGAAATCACGCCGTCCATTTTAGAAATCGCTTCCTTTGCTACGTTCCATTCGTCATCCGTCCAATCGGTGATATCGCCAAGATTGAATACGTGTTGAATATTCTTACTTTCTCTATTGTCAAGAATCCAACCGTAAACGGTATCGAGCTCTTCGGGATATACTCTCGTAAGCGTCTGAATATCGCCTACTACCGCGAACGAATACGCGTAATCGGTTACAGCTTCTCTATCGGAAATCCAAGTAGAATTGCATTTATCGATAAAGGCTAACATATCCGAGTTGTAGCCCGTAAGCGTGCTTTCAACTTCGTTATACTGCGAGAAGCTTTCATAGTAACCGCAATTCGTTTGCGTAATTACAGACATCGTGCATTGCGAGCCGAAATTGCTACTTACCGTATAACCGTTCGCATTCGTATCCATAATAATACCGATACAGTTCTCAAACGTAATCTTCGTATTCGCAGGCATATTCAAATTACCGTCTACGTTATGACCTAAGAACAAACCTTGACGATTGCTTTCCGCTTTCGACATATTCAAAACGCTTGCTATAACGACGCAATCTTTTACTATACATTCGCAAGAACCTTGCGTCGCTTGTTGACGACCGATTAAGCCGTATCTATCCGTCGCGTTCTGCGCATAAGAGGTTACGTTTACTTGCGCGTATACGTTAGAAATCGTATAGCCTTGACCTGCATATTGCGTAACAATCGACGCACTATAATTGTATCTGTTCAAATTAAAGTTTTCAATTTGAATGTCTTTAACAACAGCACCGCGACGCATACTTAATACGAGCGAATTGCCGTAGAAAGTACCGTTGGAAATCGTATAGCCTTGACCATCCAACGTTCCCTTAAATCCGCTTGCATCAATCGAATTCGACGTTAAAGCAACCCTCTTATCGCTATAAGCAATTTGGTCATTGTTAAAATCTAAATCTTTACCTAATACAAAATAACCGAACGTTTGCTTAAAGGAGTTAACGCCTCCAGGATTCCAATTATCTGTAGAAGTATTTGCAGGCAATACGTAATCAGCGAAATTTCTATATTCACTATGCTTAGTAAATACGTAGTCCGCCATCGTTACGGGGATATGATACGTCGCTTGTTTAGCAAGATAATCTCCGTAATAGAAGTGCATTACGAGTTCTATCGTCTTTTGACCGCGAAGGAAGCCGTAATCGTCTACAAGATGTTCGTCGCTCGCGAACGAAAGCGTACCGGCGGAAAAAGTCGTATTACCGATATTTAATAAATCTTGACCGTCAATCGTTAAGGATTCCACTTCACCGCTCATATTCCCCAACGCAACGCCGTCTACCGTCAACGCCGTCAAATCAAGCGAAGCCGTTTTATTATACATATTGATATCAGGATGACCATCCGTCGTTACTTC
Organism: Clostridia bacterium; assembly: GCA_017505945.1. Lineage (GTDB taxonomy): Bacteria > Bacillota > Clostridia > Christensenellales > Borkfalkiaceae > Scatosoma. Next base: position 8,506 of record JAFVOG010000068.1, on the reverse strand, counting down.
TAAGTATTCCGTTTCAAAATCCGTAGGATTGTACTTTTCGATAAAGTCAATCATCGAAGCGTTGCAACCATACGCTCTATTGCTGTTGTAATCCGCCCAGCTTGCGTGGAAGCTACAATTCTTTTGCGTAATTACCGACATCGTACATTGTGAACCGAAGTTACCGCTTACCTTATATCCGTTATCGTTCGTATCCGTAACGATACCGACGCAGTTTTCAAACGTAATAGGACAGTTACCAGGCAAATTGCCGTTGCCGTCTGCGTTAAGGCCTAAGAATAAGCCTGTTCTCTCGTTTTCTACCGCCGTCATGCCCGAAACGCTTGCAAGTACGACGCAATCCTTCACAATCGAATCACCGCCACCATTCGGGGTTTGACGACCGATTAAACCGTACATAACCGTATTCGCATTCGCCGACGGCTTAGAGGTTACGTTTACTTTTGCGTATACGTTAGAAATCGTATAGCCTTGACCTGCATATTGCGCAACAATCGCCGCGCTATAATTGTATCTATTCAAGTTGAACCCTTCAATTTGAATATCTTTCACAACAGCACCACGACGAACGTATTCTACAAGCGAGTTTCCATAGAAAACACCGTTGGAAATCGTATAGCCTTGGCCATCCAACGTTCCCTTAAATCCGCTTGCATCAATCGAATTCGACGTTAACGCAACGCGCTTGCCACTAGAAGCAATTTGTTCAGTCTTAAAATCCAAGTTGTCGCCCAATACGAAATACCCAAAAGTCGACGTAGGTGCAGTAGATTGACGAGGATTCCAAGTATCGGTGGACTTATTTGCAGGAAGAAGATAGTCTGCAAAATTTCTATATTCACTATGCTTAGTAAATACGTAGTCCGCCATCGTCACGGGAATTTCGTACGTAATAACCTTTTCCAAAAGCGTTTCGTTTTTATAAACGTTGGTTTTTAACACCATCGTCTTTTGACCACGAAGCGCACCGTAGTCGTTTACAAGGTGGTCTGCACTCGTAAGTGTAAGGACGTTGCCTTCTAATTCCGTCAGACCTACGCTAAATAAATCCGTACCGTCTATCGTGAGCGATTGCACGTCGCCTTTAATATCGCCAAGTGCCACGCCGTCAACCTTCAACGTTGATAAATCGAGCGACGCCGTTGCATTATACATATTGATATCGGGGTGACCATCCGTCTTATACGAAACAACTTGAGGAGAAACGACGTTTACTTTGACCGTTTTGCTATAATCGCCAAACGATACCGTAACGTTCGCAGTACCATTTTCTACCGCCTTAATTACGCCGTTTTCAAGCGTTATTACGTTAGAGTCGATAGAATATTCAAACGGAACGTCAACCGTCGAAATTGCCGTATTTCCAACAACGAGCGACGCATCTAAATTTAAGCTTTCGCCAACTAATAAATCCGCTTCCGACGTTGCTACGCTCATAGATACGGGCATTGACGCTTTCATTTCCGCAAAGGACGACCACGTGTTCGTACCATTTGTAAACGAATACGTAATCGTACCGTCTTGCGCTTCCGTTCTCGTTTCCGTTACACCACTTTCCGCATACACAGCCTTTTCGATTAAACCTGCAATCGTGTCTTTATATTCGGATAAATTCGGATTGTTATAAGCTTCACCTGCCACGTACGACAAACTTCTAACGTTCTCCGATTCGGTAAATTCGGAATACTCGTAATTCGTTCCGTCGTAGATATAGCCGACGCCGACAAACTCTTTGTTAAAGTTTTGAATATACAAATTCGTCATAACGCCGTTTGCATACCAGTAATCGCCGTCTTTATACAAGTTGTTTTCCGCAAACGAAATATTAATTTTTTGGGAAAGCGTGGAATAATCGGTTGTCGTATCAATTTTACTACCAGGGAAGATGAACATACCGAGCGTTTTTCCACTATCCTTTGCGAAAATTTCCGTTTTCTTACTTTCGGAAAGTTGTAATTTGAAGCGAATACCATTCGGCTCGCTAATACGAACGGACGCACCGAATACCGTGCCAAAATCGACCGCTTCCACCGCTTCGCTTCCCGCGTTCGCTACGTTCGTTTTTACTGTATTCGACGAATATACTGCACCGCAAGCAAGGAAAGACGAAGCCAACAAAGAAGCAACTAATAATGATTTTTTAACTTTTTTCATCATATTCATTCCCTCCTTACTCTTCCCAAAGACCAATATCATCTTCCGTAACGTCCCACCATTCATCCGAACCTGTAAGCACGTCCATTTGCCCCATCAACAAAATAGTCAATACGGGCGAGTTATAGTCCTTTAATTTCATATAAAATACCTCCGCGTATTTTTATTTTCCTTTTAGTTTTGTTATACTGCACTCGGTTTGAATCTATTGATAAACGCTAGCATATTCGCGTTATATCCCGTCAAAGTAGCACTTTCATAAGCCGTCCAACTTGCATAAAACCCTGTATTCGTTTGCGTTATCGCGGAAAGCGTAGTCGCTTCGCCGAAATTGCCGTTCAACTTATACCCATTTTCGTTGGTATCCGTGATGATACCGATACAATTCGTTACCTTTATCTTAGAAAGCACTTCTTCGCCTACAACCCCGTCGGAATTACAGTTCACGCCGATAAACAAGCCTGTTCTTTGCGTTGCTGAGCCTTTCATCTCCGATACGCTCGCAAGAACGGTGCAATTTTCAATAACTTGATGATTCGTATAACCAACGTTATATTGTCTACCGATTAAACCGAAGAAATCGTTCGTTCCTTCTGTTTGAGGTTTTGCAATTACGTCCATTTGTACGTATACGTTCGAAATTGTAAATCCATTTCCCGCAACGCGTGCTATTACGCTCGCCGAACGGTTCCATAAATTCAAGTCGCAATCTACGACGTTTAAGTTCTTAATCGTTGCGCCGTTTCTAATTTGCTCAAACATAGCGTTACCATAGAACGTAGCACCACTTAACGTATAGCCCTGTCCGTCGAACGTACCACCAATCAAAGCAACTCGTTTCGCGTTCGTCGTATCTACGATTTGGTTTTCGTTAAAATCAACGTTTCCACCTAATACGAAATAACCGTTGGTCGCCACGAACTGTCCGCCAAGCGGATTCCAACCTTCCGTTACAGTGTTCGCTTCTGTTAAGTAGGTTGAAAGCTTTCTGTATTCTTCCTTCGTCGTAATAACGTAGTCGGCAAGCGTTACGGGTACGGTGTAAATAACTCTCTTTCCCGCATCAACGCCGTCGCTAATTAAGCAAGTGATAGTAAGTTCGGTTTGCCCGCGATACGTACCTAAATCGTTAACAAGGCGTTCTGTTTCGCTTCTTAACGTCAACGTACCATTCGAAATACTCGCTATGCCATTTAATAATTCTTTCGCCCCGACTTTTACGGAAGCAACTTCCATTCCCGTCAACGTTAATTTACTTCCGTCGCCGTCTACAATTGCCAAATCGGTCAACGCCACCGTCGCCGTTTTGTTATACATATTTACGTCGGGGTCTCCTACCGTCGTATATCTAAGCGTCATAATATTTTCAAAAATATAATTCGCAAGGAAATCCAATGCTTCGCTATTTAGATTCGTAGCGTTTCCATCAATCCATTCTTGGTACTCCGTTGCAGAATTAAATACCTGTACGTTTGTCAACGTCGGCAATACATATGCGCTTACCGTTTCCGCAGTAAAGCTTCTCGTACCGTATATTTCGGAAATTTCGTAATCTCCGTCGTTTTCACCGACAATCAACGCAATCGAGTCGGTTACGTTAAACGTTTCGTAAGCGGTATGTGATTTTCCAGCAACGCACATATCGGGATTATGCTGATTATAACCTACGAAACAAGCCGATACTTTCTTTGCATCTCCCGTAAGTCCACTAATATCCGCAATCACTACGCATCTTTCGATTTCGTGGTTGTTATGTGCACCTAAATAACTCTTATAACCGATAAGCCCCGTACCGATATTTCCCGTTTCAGAAACTGTCCCTACAAACCTAACTTCTACGTTAATATCCGAAAGGACAAATCCGTTATGTGCTTCTTTTACAATTATCCCGGACGTTTTAGATACGTCTACAATTGAGGAAACGACGTTAAAGTTACGGATAACCGCACTCTTACGAACACTACCAAATAAGCCGTTTTGACTAAGATACATATTCGAAATCGTGTAACCTCTACCATCAAACGTACCGGCAAAATTACAAGAATTCGGTGCTTTACCTTCGAAATCTAAATCCGCCCCTAAAACGTAATAACCCGTTCTGTACGTATAGTCGCCCATCTTAACGCCCACGGAATCGTAATTGCGAATATTTTCAAATTCCGCAACCGTTCTAATCACTTTGGTATAGACCATAGCGCCAAAAACGTATATTGCTTTATCTGTTTCTAATTTTGCCGTCCGCTTTTCAGCAAGAGAAATATCCGTTTCACTTAAATCATACGTTATGGTTTGCGCGTTTACACTACCTATCTCTCTGCCGTCCAACCATACTTTTTGCCCGCTTCCGATTAAAGTCGATTCAAATTGAATAGATTTTACGGCTTTTTCAAACTCTAACGTTTCGTTCATATAAATCGTCGGACGGTAAACGTTTACTTTTACGGATACGGACGATTCTTGACAGGTCGCCATAACCGTTGCCATACCGATACCTACCGCTTGCAGTTTACCATTATCTACGCGAACGATTTCTTCGTCCAACGAAACAAATTCAACTTCTGGATTTTCAACAAGTTCACCGTCGTCAAGTACCATAAATTCGGGCATTATACTCGTCTTATCCTGCCCGTCGTTGGCGTCTATAATAGATAAATTCGCGACGTATTGTTTATGTTCCTGCTCAAAATTCGTCAAGAAAATTGCCGTTCCTACTTGATAAACTTCTACGGATACTTCCGCAACTAAATCTACGCCTAATACGTTTACCGTTACCCAACAACTTCCCGTTCCCAGTTCAAGACCTTTTATAATTGCTTGTTTTCCATTCGTACCGTCTACTGCCGTTACACTTACGGTATTTTTCGCATTTTCATCTACGGACCAAACGTAATCGTACGATTCCTTAATTTTTTCATTCTTCCAAAATAAACCCGCATTTACAACGTATTCACAATCCTTACCAACAGGCAAATCTACCGTATCAAGCATCAATACAGGAGCAATTTCCTTAGCGTTAGTTACCGTAACTTCACAAGTAGCTTTATATCCTTGTAATTGCGCCGTTACCGTCGCCATGCCGAGTCCGACCGCATATACGTTGCCGTTCTCAACGGTGAGAATATCGGTATTAGACGACATCCATTCCACTTGACCTTCCAACTGTACCAACGTAGCTTCTAACCGTTCGCTATCGTATACGTTCATAGTAATACTTGATTGATTTAATGCAATCGACGAAACGATACTCGGTACGTTTTCATTAGGCGAAGGTTTTTCGGTATTCTCTTTGCAGGCTACACAAAAAGCACAAACGACGAATACCATCGCTAAAAGACCAGCATATAATAATTTTTTTATCATAAAATCAAATTCCCCATTCAGAATATTTTACCGATAAATAGTCCCCTTCGGCGTAACAGTCAAGCCCAAGCAACGCACAGTCGGACTTAAACGATTTCCGCATAGCCGTAAGTTGCGACGGTGCATACATACCTTTATAAATCGTAATCAACGAATATCTCGGGAAAATGCTTTCCTTTAAGATATGGTTATATAATTTTTCATACAAATCTTTATCCGTCGTCTTATATTTCTCTATCGACTGCATAGCCTTATCAATTAAATCCAACCACTGGTCGAGTTGTTTTTTGGGCCAGAATTTCTCATTTTCATATAACGAATAAATATTCCCCGAACTAAACTCTGGATACGTACGTTGTAAGTATTCCAACCAAACGCAAAGCGAATCGTAATACTCTCTCATCGCGTCCGCGCCGTCTTGATAATAATACTTAAAAAACTTATTTAAGACGTCTTGATACTCAACGTTTACGTTAAACATACCACATTTACTAAGATACAGCTTAAACACGTGGAAACCGGTCATTGCGTCTATACTCGTACCTTGCGTGCTTTGCGACTGATTAAACATATAAACAGCGCCGTAATTTTTACAAAAACGGTACGTTTCCAAAATGCTTTCAAAGTCGTTATACGGATACAACCAGCTATTGAAATTCGTTTGATACAGCCAAAAATACATACGGTCCGTCAAGGAAGCCCAACCTTTGATTTGCTCGGAAGCTTGCAAATTTTCTTCCTCATAGAAGGAATAGTTGTATTTCGCCCCGATAGGCGCAAGCCAAACGCCGACGTTATCGTTACATTTTACCGTATCGTCGATAGGCACATACTTGCCGTCTACCAGCTTCACGGGTGGAGCAAAATATTTATTATATGCCAAAAACGCAAAGAAGAACTCTCTTTTTTTTGTGCCGTTTTCCGTTGCTTCCTGCTCGTACCAAGAATCAACCAAACTTGCAACGTTATTCGCAAATTTAATAATTGCAGCGGAATCGCAACCGTAGATTGCATATTCTGCTTTACACCCGTCGCAAGCACAAGAAGTCGTATTGTCTTGTACGGAAATACTCACGTCAAAAAGATTTGGATTCTCGTCAAGCGTAGCCTTAACCTTTTCCGCTACGGTTTGCACCATTTTTTGATACTCGTCTTCATCGCCACCCGCCGTATAACAAAGTTGCATTTCTCCTTCGGAATACCATTTATCGTGCGTTTTTGCATAATCATCAGGTGGTAAATACTTAAATGAGTTATGAATATAACCACCACCGACTTTTGCCCAAGCCGACGCTACGTCCGTTTGACCCATTCCGTAATAATAATCATTCGTCGCATACGTTAAACGATTGACCGACAATTCAAAATCTGGAGCTTCGATAATTTCCATATCTAAAAATTTCTCACCGCTCTTTTCGTAAATCACCGTATCGAATGCAAGCATATCGTACCCGACTATTTCACGCAAAAACGCCAACGTCGCATATTGATAACCTGCTTTATTCTTACACATTAAGAAAGTGGAATTACCTATGCTTTTTATATAGTATCCAGCCGTTCCTAAGTCGTCGGTTGGCATTGTTAGATTTGCCGAATTGAAAAGTGCACTAGAATCGATGATTATATACTTTCCCGATGCAGTCCATTCGACTTGACTAGAATCGACAATCGGTAAACTACAACCCGTCGCGTCGTATAAACGGCTTTGCATAAACGATGCCGACTGTTGCGCCTCCGTCGTTTCTCCTACTACGATTTTATAGTCGGATTGTCCATTCTTGATAAAAATCGTATCCGTTTCTACCGTCTTAACTTTATGTAACGTGTTCGTTGCGTAATGAGATTGTACAAAATCAACTGCATTTTCGGGATTTGTAGACGTACCTATATCCGTATTCGTAGAGTCGTCCCCCTTTTTTCCCGAAGAACAACCCACAAACGATAAAATCATCAATCCGGCTAACAGTCCCGAAAATAATGAACGTATTTTCATTCTATCCTCCTATCCTTACGACACCGTTACATATTTACGGATTAAAGTAGAGTTACCCTTTTCATCCGTAACGTAGATACGAAACTCATAAACGCCTGCAATTTCGCATTTGATTGCATTTTTATCTCCGCCGAGCAACACCGTATGTCCATTCGGTTGCACAACGTATTTCGCAACAATTAACATATCCCCACTCGTGCAGTTATCGGATACCTTATAAATCGGCATCTTAATAACGTCGCCTATCTTAGCCGTTTCAGGGAAGTCTCCTTCGAATTCGATTGTAGGAGCTTCACAATCCTCCACGTGAACGGAGAAACTTAAAGTCGTTTCGTTGTTAATTCTGTTAAACGTGTCTTTTGCGACGTAAGTAATGGTATATGCGCCGTATTCCTGCAAAGAAACCACGTACTCCTGATTTGGCGTAACGCTACACAACTCTATCCCGTTCACGTCTTTAACAATTTTTCCGTTCGCATCTGTAACCGACATTGTTAAAACCACGTTCGGGTCAAACACGTCGCCCGCCCCCGCTTGGGGAATTTTTATCACGCCGTTAAGACGATAACAACCGCCTAATTCACCGTATACGGAGATTTTCGGACCGCTCTTATCCGACTCCAAATTACACATAACGGTATCGTTGATATGCAATATCTTATATCGAGCTCCAACGATAGCGTCGATAAAGGAAATCTCTAAATATACGTATTTAGAAGAAAATCCGTTAAATCCATCGAGTATTTCCGTTATATTCAGCGTCGTTTTTCCTATTGACAAGCAGTTATTTAAGTATTTAATCTCAAACGTGTTTGAAACGGAGTTATCATTAAAACCCATCGGAAGCGCATATACGTTTCCGGCGATTTCTATATTCGAGCGACGCTCGTGTTTTAACAAACTAAATTCAAGCAGTTCGTTTTTATCAACCGAATCGTATAAACGAACACGTAAGCCCGCATACGCATTCGACGTTACGTCCGCTTCAAGCTTAACTGC
>JAFVOG010000067.1 GCA_017505945.1 Clostridia bacterium | reverse complement strand
TGTATCTCCTTATTTTTGGCATAAAAAAAGCACAGAGCTTTTCTTTCTCTGTGCTGTGTGTTGTGGGCGTTTTTTGTTCTCACGGGAGTTCAAATCCTTTCAGTATCGGAAAATACCCATTTTTCATCTACAAAATCGAACATAAAAATTTCGCCCTTAAAAAGCGAAAATCCCTTGATTTCTCAAGGGATTTCGGGGCGATATCTTTTTTATCGCCCTTTTATGGTGGAGGTGGTGAGAGTTGAACTCACGTCTTACTCAGCTACCGAATAACTTTCTACATACTTAGTTTATCTATTATTTCTTAATACGACGGGGCGGATAAACACGCTTCGCCGTACGCAGAAAGCTAAATAATCTTCAAAAAACGCTTTCCGATTTTTCAAAGATTTTTCCGTCTGGTTGACGCCACGACCCTAACCGACGGATAGATTAGGCGTGACGCTTGTTTTACAAAAACAAGTTACGCTGCAAGAGCGTATTGTGCATTGTTATCTGCATTTATATTTAAGTGGAGCGTTGATAACGCAGTCTTTCCCTCTGCGGTATGCTTATTATTGGGCTCACTGGCAATCGAATCCGTGACACCCCCATTTTCGCTTACCAAAGTAAGCGTTGGTATTGTATTATACACAATTTATGTGCGTTTGTAAACTATTTTGCGTAAAAAATCAATTATTTTTTCCAAGTAGAGGGGGAAAATAAAACCAACATAGGGAATATTTCCAACCTGCCCACCAACATATCGAAAACGAACACTATTTTAGAAAAATCGCCAAAAAAGCTAAAATTCCCAGAAGGTCCTACCAAATTCAAGCCAGGTCCAACGTTATTTATTGTCGCTGCCAGCGCAGTAAAGTTAGTTATCAAATCGTGCCCTTCTATGGAAATGAGCAACAGCGACGCCAAGAAAATTAAAATATACGCCGATAAATAGCCGTTTACACCGCGTACCACTTCGTGTTCGACTACGCGATTATCCATTGTAATTTTCTTTACTTGTTTGGGATGCAATACGTGGCGCATTTCCGCGTTCGCTCCCTTACAAAAAATTATCCAGCGCGACACTTTTAATCCGCCACCCGTACTCCCCGCACACGCGCCCACGAACATTAATAATACAAGTATCGTTTTGGAAAAGGCGGGCCACGTATTAAAGTCCGTTACGGCAAACCCCGTCGTAGAAATGATGGATGCCACGGAAAAGGCAGAATCCTTAATTGCCGTACCCACGCCGTAATTCATAATAGGCGTAAGACACAGATTGATAGAAATTAGCGTAATCGCCACGATAACAATCGTTAAAAATGCGCGCACTTCTGCCGTCCACGCTTCCTTAAATCTACCGCGAATTACTAAGAAAAACGAAGTAAAGTTAATAGAGAACAGCACCATAAACACGGTTACGACGATTTGCGAATATACGGAATAACTTGCACAGCTGTCCGCTCTTATCCCAAAACCACCCGTACCTGCCGTTGCGAACGACGTCGTGATAGCGTCGAACAGTGGCATATCGAATACGAGAAAGATAACTTGAATTACCGTTAACATCGCGTAAATAATATACAACACACCTGCGGTAGAACGCATTTTAGGGAGCAATTTAGATACGGATGGCCCTGGGCTTTCCGCGCGCAATAAATTGATATTGTTCCCACCACCGCAAAGGGGTAAAAACGCCAAAATGAATACCAGCACGCCCATACCGCCTATCCAGTGCGTAAAACTACGCCACATCAACAAGCATTTCGACATATTTTCTATTTGTTCCCCCGATAAAATGGAAGACCCCGTAGTGGTAAAACCAGATACCGTTTCAAATAATGCGTCTACGTAGGACGGGATTTCCCCCGAGAACACAAAAGGCAACGCGCCGAATAAACTCATCAATATCCAACTACCAGCGACGATAACAAACCCTTCTTTGGCGTACAAGGCAGGATTTTTTACTTTCCCTATTACAAGCAAACTGCCCACACCCAAGCATATCAGCACAGTCCAAACGAACGCCCAAGTCTGTGTTTCTTGATAGATAAGCCCCGTAATAATAGGAAGCACGAAAAACAACGCTTCGAAAATAAGTATCCAACCGAGCGTACGTTTTATAATAGCAAAATTCATAGCCGTTCGTCCTTATTTCAATACTTCCGCAATATCGTACAGGGGCGTTTTGCACACAACGAGTACGTCGTCCCCTTCCAAGATAACGTCGTGCCCACGCGGTACGATAACCGTTTTACCGCGTATAATCGACGCGATAAGCACGTCCTTTTTCAAAGCCAGTTCACTCAAAGGCGTACCGATAACGGGAGAATCTTTTTTCACGATAAATTCGGACGCTTCCACGTCGGTATCGTTGATAGAATACAGTGCCGTCATCGCACTGCCACGCGAGTTTTGCGTAGCGCGAACGTACCGTAAAATGTGTGTTGCCGTAATATTTCTTGGACAAATCACCGTATCCAGTTCCAACTTTTCCGCAACGTCCGCATAATCTACACGGTTAATTTTCGTAATGAGTTTTCTACTGCCTGCGTCCCTTGCAAACAGTGAAATCAACATATTTTCTTCATCCGATTCGGACAACGCCACAAACGCGTCCGCCGTTTCTACACCTTCTTCTCTCAGCAGTTCGTAGTCCGTCGATTCGCCGTGAATCACCGTTACTTTATCCCATTTTGCGCACAGTTCTTCACATACGCTCATATCCTTTTCCACCACGGTGAGCGAAATTGCCGAGCGGGATAAAATTTCGCAAAGATAATGCGTAATCACACCACCGCCTACGATAAGCGCATTTTTGGTATGCGCGCCTTTTTTTCCGATTTTCACAAAGAAATCGTACGCGTTTTTCACCGACGCGCTGATGGAAACCAAGTCGCGTTCTTCAAACACGAAATCCCCGTTAGGAATATACGTTTCGTCTCCGCGCTCTACCGCCGTAACCAAAACGTCCAAGCGGTATTTTATCATCAATTCCTTTACCGAAAGCCCGACAATCGGACTGTCTTTATCCACCTTAAACGAAACGAGTTCGACTTTACCCTTTGCAAACGGCTCTATTCTTGTTGCCGACGGGAAACGGAGCACGCGCGCAATTTCTTCCGCCGCCGCATATTCGGGATTGATAACCATAGCCAAGCCCAACTCTTCTTTCAAATATGCAGAATCCTTGCTGTATTCGGGGCTCTTTACACGCGCAATCGTTTGGCAGTTGCCTTCCTTTTTCGCCACCATACAGCAAAGCAAATTGAGTTCGTCCGAATTGGTAACGGCAATTAACAAATCCGCCGTATCAATGCCCGCTTCACGCTGTACCATATAGGTAGCCCCGTTGCCCACGATACCCATAACGTCGCAACGGTTGGTAATTTTTGCCACTTTATCGGCGGACGTATCCACAACGGTAACTGCGTTGCCGTCTTCTACAAGTTTTTGTGCAAGCGTTCTTCCGACGCTACCGCAACCTACGATAATAATATTCATACTTGCTCCTATCGTTATTTCTTTTTCGCCATTTTCTTAAACGACGTCCGATGTTCTTCTCCTGCAAACAACCGCAAAACGTTGGAACGGTGCGCAAACCAAGTAAGGAAATTGAGTACCACGATAAACGCAAACACGCATACCAAGTACGCGTTTACACCCGTACCCGTGTAACGGTTAAAGAAAATCACCGCTTGGATAATGCTAAACACAGAAACGCCCGTCATTGAGCCGAGCGAACCCCACTCCGTGAAAAAGATAAAGACTACAAGTCCAAGCAAAACGCCCAACCCGATTAACGCAAACCAACCGTTTTCACAGGTCAAGCTTGCCCAAAACGCGCCAAGTACGGTTGCAATACCTTTACCGCCCTTGCCTTTCATAGTAACGGGAAAAATGTGTCCGATAACCACGAACACCATAGCAAAATGCTTTGCAAAATCCGCCGTTAATACCGCCGTGCCTGCAAACACGTAATCTTTATAAATCAAATATGCCGATACCGTTGGCAAAATCCCCTTAAACGCGTCGCAAAAAAATGTCATAAGCCCGATGCCTATGCCAAACTCTCTCGTCATATTCATCGTGCCTGGGTTTCCGCTACCCATTTTGGTAATATCCCGTTTTTTCCATTTGGAAATGGTAACGGCAAAATTAAAACAGCCGATAAAATAGCTTACGACCGCGAGTATAACAAATTGCCACCAGTCTTGTAAAAATGAAAACGTTCGCATAAGGATATCCTATCCCTTTTATAATATCATATTTTCAGTAAAGAATTAGTTAAAATTTCGTCCTTACCATCAATCTTCGTCCTTTTTCTCGCGCACGACGATGCGTATAGGCGTACCCGAAAAATCATACGCGCGACGAATGGTATTTTCCAAATATCTCGCATACGAGAAATGCAACAGCTGTTCGTCGTTAACAAATAAAACGAACGTAGGCGGACAAACGCTAACCTGCGACGAATAGAACACGCGCATACGCCGTCCCAAATAGGAAGGCGGTTCTTGCAAACGGATAGCGTCGCCGATTAAATCGTTCAGCTCGCCCGTTGCCACGCGGTGAGATGCGTGCGCATACACTTCTTCTACCGCAGACAGCAATTTTTCCACGCGTTGTCCCGTCTTTGCGGAAATGTAAATGGATTTGAAATAATCCATAAATTTCAAATCTTCTTTCAGCTTTTCTTCAAAACGGTTGATGGTATGCGTATCCTTTTCCACCAAGTCCCATTTGTTCATCACAATCACGGACGGTTTGCCCTGTTCGTGCACGTAGCCGATAATTTT
>JAFVOG010000066.1 GCA_017505945.1 Clostridia bacterium | reverse complement strand
TCACAGCCGGAGTGGGCGGTGATCACGGTCATCCCCGCCGCACGGAGCTGACGGTCGGTATATCGAAGAGTGGTGTTCATGATGCACACCTCGTATCAGTAATATTTTTCCAGACTACGACGGGTGGCGTTACGTTTACGATGACTTCGTCGATTACGTACACTTGGAACGGCTCGTCTTACGACGTTACGAAAGGAATTATGTGGGATACGCAAACGTTATTTAATATAGTACCCGAACAACGCGCAATGCCCGAACTCAATTTGGGTGCAAATATCTCCGCGTTTAAGTTTAAGGCGTCTGGAACGGAAACCAAGACGGAAACGTGGGTATTCGGTGCGGTAGGCGTGCCTACTTCGGCTATGCCTGCTGGCGGATATCCTGCCGTTGTACTCGTACACGGCGGTGCGGGTTACGTGCGTACAGGTTGGATTGAATACTGGAATAAGAAAGGCTTTGTGGCGATTGCTATCGATATGTGGGGCAATCAGTTGGACGCAAACGGCAATAAGGTAAGCAATCCCGATAGCGGTTTTGTCGAAAGAGCGCCCTATTATGACGGAGTAGAAAACCCCGAATATTCTTGGGTATATCACTCCGTTTATAACGTAATTATGGCGCACAATATCGTACGCGCCCGCGCGGACGTAAATGCGGAAAAAACGGCAATCACAGGTATTTCGTGGGGCGGATACATTACGAGTATCGTTTCGGGGGTAGATACGCGGTTTAAAGCGGTTGCGCCCGTATACGGATGCGGTTATATCTATGAAGATAGTTTTTGGTTGGACTATTATAGAAAAGAAATTGGCACGGGCGGTGTTTGGAATAGCACGGATAAGCAAGCTTGGATTAGCTTATACGACCCGTCCTCGTACGTGGGTAGGGCAACTGCGCCTATGATGTTCGTTTCGGGACAAAACGATACGTGTTTCTCAACGACGGAGCGTATGCGCACGGCGGATTTGTATAAAGGTCCTAAGGCGTTCTATTCGCAACGGTACGGATTTGACCACGGCGATTACTGGGAGGTGACGTATGAAATTTACGCGTTCTTCCGCCATATTCTCTACGGCGAAGACACGCTTAGCGATATTCAAGGCATTTCGCTTAGCGGTAACGTGGCAACGCTGAATTATAGCAATGCGAAATTCGGGGTGGTAAACTTCGTATATACGACGAGTACGGACGCGGATAGTCATAAATGGACTTGGCAAGCGGTAACCGTAACGGCGGTAGGCGGTGTATATTCATTTACCTTGCCTGCGGGCACGACGGCGTATTACTTCGAAACAATGACGACGGACGACACGTTGCATCAATCGACGAAGATTATGTTTACCTAAACGTAAAAGTACCGCGACGGCATTTGCCGTCGCGGTTTTCATATATAAACAATAGAAAAAAGCAAGTCGATTAGACTTGCTTTTTTTATGGCGACCCAAAACGGGCTCGAACCGTCGACCTCCAGCGTGACAGGCTGGCGCTCTAACCAACTGAGCTATTGGGCCATAGGTTATATATCATTTTGGTGGGCCTTCACGGATTCGAACCGCGGACCAATCGGTTATGAGCCGACAGCTCTGACCACTGAGCTAAAGGCCCAAGTTTGTCGTGCGTTTACACAACGCTTAAATATAATACGCAATTTTCAAAAAAATGTCAAGTGTTTTACGGATAAAAACGCAAAAATTTATCGACAAAACAACTTTTTTTTCGAGCCGTTCCGTCAAAATACGAACGGTAAATCGTATTAAAATGGTTGGGCAAGCGTAGGAGAGAGAAAATGCAGTTGATAACGAATTGTCAAAATAAAACCGTTTACATAACTTTACGGGGCGAACTGGACGAGCATACGGCAAGTCGAGCAAGAAAGGACGCGGATAAACTTGTCGAACAATACGCCTCGTGCGAGAGCGCGGTGTTTGATTTACGGGAAATGAGTTTTATGGACTCAACGGGGATAGGATTTTTAATCGGCAGGTACAAAGCGTTTTCACGGTACGGCGTGGTATGTTATATCGGCGGTGTTACGCCTGCCACGGATAGGATATTGTCTATGAGCGGTATTTATGCGCTTATGCCCAAATTGTAATGCTTGGAGGAAGAGATATGTCTAATTATATGAAACTGGAACTTAGTGCGTTAAGCGAAAACGAAAGCTTTGCCCGAAGCGTCGTTGCAGGTTTTTGCTTGCCCTTAAATCCCACGCTTACCGAACTTTCGGATATAAAGACGGCGGTAAGCGAAGCGGTAACCAACTGCGTTGTGCACGGCTACAAACGCAAGGGCGAAGACAAAACGATAACGTTGGAATGTAGCATACGCAAGGACGAAGAAAACGGGGTGGGAGAATTACATATCGTCGTATGCGACAACGGTTGTGGCATAGAAGACGTGGAACGGGCAAAAACGCCGTTTTTTACTACGCTGGAGGGGGAAGAACGCTCGGGGATGGGATTTACGATTATGCAAGCGTTTATGCACGAATTTTCGGTGGAGAGCGAAGTAGGCAAAGGCACGCGCGTTACGATGGTAAAACGGATAGGCGCGCAAGAAGAATAAAGGAATAGACAATGCTGGACGACAAGACGACAATTGCATATATCCGCAGTGCAAAGTCGGGTGACGAGAGGGCGAAGGAAGAATTGATTACGCACAACGTTTCCTTGGTGAAATGCATCGTCAAACGGTACTTGGGTAAGGGCGTCGAATACGACGACCTTTTTCAAATTGCTTGTATGGGCTTTTTGAAAGCGATTTCGGGTTTTGACGAGAGCTTTGGGGTAAAGTTTTCCACCTACGCCGTGCCTATGATTGCAGGGGAGATTAAGCGGTTTATGCGCGACGACGGAGCGATAAAGGTATCGCGCGCAATGAAACAAACGGCAAAAGAAATGAACGCCTACGTTGAGGCATATACGGCGGAAACGGGCAAATCTCCCACGGTAAAACACCTTGCGGAAAAATTCGGTATGGACGAAGCGGAAACGGTATTCGTGTTAGGCTCGTCAAAAATGCCCGTGTCTTTATACGGTACTACGGAATATAAGGACGGAAACGAGAGAGAGCTTATCGATACGTTGGCAAGTGACGACGACCAAGACGCTTGGATAGATAGAATGGTGTTAAAAGGCGCAATCGACGAGCTTTGCGAACGGGATAAAAAAATTATCGTATTGCGGTATTTTCGGGATATGACGCAAAGCGAAGTGGCACGGCAAGTGGGGGTGAGTCAAGTACAGGTGTCGCGAATAGAAAATAGAATTATAAAAGAATTTAGGGATAAGCTTGTAAGATAGAATAAGGACGCTGTTTGAAAATTTATTAAACCGTCCTTTTTTTGTTGGCAAAACGGGAAATATTTGTTATAATAAAAATATGGATAAAAAGACGCAAACCACAACGGAAACTGGCGTGTTTGCACGCTTGAAAAACGGCTCGCCCGCAACGGTATCGGGGGGCGCGTTTTCGCTTGCAACCGTTGCGCCTACGATTTTGCTTGTTTTGCTTGCCCTTGTGTTAGGTGCGATAGGACTTTTACGGGACGGGTATGAGCAAACGGACTGGTGGCTGTATATTTCGTTTCTCCTTTGCCCCGTAGCGTTTATCCTTACTCTGTTTTTGTATTTGTATTTTCGCAAAGTAACCATTCCCGTTGCCGTGCGTTCGCAAAAATGCCACCCTAAATATTGTATTTTGGCTATTGCGTTGCAAGTGGGGTTATTTGCGCTTGCGGAAGTCAACGGTTGGTTTTTAACTTGGTTAGAACGGTTTGGCTATCAAAGCCAAGAAATGCGTTTGCCTAGCACGGACGGGTGGGGGATTGTTGGGGTGCTTATTGCCGTCGCGTTATTGCCTGCCGTAACGGAAGAACTCATTTTCCGCGGAATCCTTTTAGACGGTTTGAAAAAGAACTTTTCCGCGGTGGTGGCAATCTTGCTTTGCGGTGGAATTTTTGCCGTATATCATCAACGCCCCGAACAGACGATTTATCAATTTTGTTGCGGTACGGCGTATGCTTTACTTGCTTTTAAGGCAGGGAGCGTACTCCCTACGGTACTTGCGCATTTTCTCAATAACGCGCTTATCGTTATTCTACACGCCAACGGGATAACGGCTATTCCTACGCCCGTGTTTATCGCGGTGGTGGCGGTGGCGACGGTCAGTCTTACGGGTACGCTACTCTATCTTATTCGGCTGGATAAATCTACGCCCAAACAACAATCCCCCGTAGATAAAAAAGGTTTCTTTTTATGGTCGGCGTTGGGACTTACCGTTATCGTCGTGGGTTGGCTGACGGCGTTCTTCGCGGGGTTTTAATTATGCAAAAAATCACATTTTTAGTCGTAGGGAAAATCAAAGAAAGCTTTTACAGGGAAGCGGTGGCGGAATACGCAAAACGCCTTTCCCGTTTCGTCAAGCTTGAAATTAAGGAAATTGCGGAAGGAGTAAACTTGGAAACGGAAGCGGACGAACTGTTGCGCAGTGCAAAGGGGTACGTTATCGCGCTTGCCGTGGAAGGGGAAACGTTGTCCAGTGAAAAGTTTGCTAAAAAAATGCAATCGCTTGCGGACGCAGGCAAGGACGTTACGTTTATTATCGGCTCGTCTTGTGGACTTTCTCCGCGCGTAAAGGAGCTTGCGGACTATAAACTCTCTTTTTCGCCTATGACCTATCCGCACCAGCTTATGCGTGTGATTTTGGCGGAACAAGTGTATCGCGCATATATGATTAATGCAGGCTCTACCTATCACAAATAACCTTTTTTTCGTACGTAGCGTATAATGCGCTATGGACGTCTATACGCAAATACAAACTTTTTACACGGCATTGCAAACGGAAAAACGCATTATAGGCAAAAGCGTTTTGGGACGCGATTTGTACGCGGTAAAAATAGGCAACGGATATCCCGTAGGCTTGGTGCAGTACGCTATGCACGGACGGGAATTTATCACGGCAAAACTTGCGCTGGTTCAGTTTGCACGGGGCGTGTATAAGGGCAGTGTGTGGTTTGTTCCGCTTGTCAATCCCGACGGGGCGTTGCTCTCGCAAACGGGAATAGACAGCGTTACGGATAAAATCAAACGAACGTCCCTGCTTGCCATTAACGGCTCGGCGGATTTTTCGCTGTGGAAAGCCAACGCACGAGGGGTGGACTTAAACGTCAATTTTCCTGCAAAGTGGGGGCAGGGCGCTAAAAACGTGTTTAGCCCAAGTTCGGAAAACTACGTGGGGAAGAAACCGTTTAGCGAACCTGAAACGGTTGCGTTGCGTGCGTTTACGCTCAGTGTCAAGCCTAACTATACGGTAAGTTATCATACGAAAGGCGAGGAGATATACTGGTACTTTTATCAAGAGATGCGGTACGTTTCACGGGATAAAGCGTTGGCGCTTTGCTTGGAACAATCGACGGGATATCCCCTTCGGTATGCGAAAAACAGTGTGGGCGGATATAAGGACTGGTGCATACAGACGTTGAAAATTCCTGCGTTTACAATCGAGGCAGGCAAGGACGAATACGAACATCCGTTGGGGGACGACGGGCTAAAAGATATTATAAACAAAAATATAGACGCGATATACGATTTATCTAAGGAGTACGTGTAGGCGATGGCAAGACGGACGAGAGAAGAAAAATTTATGTTAAAAGCGGTGCAAGTGGCACGTCGCGGTTTGGAACAGGGCGAAGTGCCTATCGGCGCGGTGCTCGTGTATCAAGACAAAGTGGTGGCAAGCGGTTATAACCGCCGTTTGAAATTGCAACTGGCGTCGGCACACGCGGAAATGATGGCGATAGACAAAGCTTGTAAAAAATTCCATTCTTGGCGACTTCCCGAAGGGTGCGAACTGTACGTAACGTTAGAGCCGTGTCCTATGTGTATGGGGGCGTGCTTAAACGCGCGTGTGGACAAGGTGTATTTCGGGGCATACGAACAAAAGGGTCGTTCGCTTACCGCCGAGCTTGCGGAAGCCAACTTGCTCAACCATAAAACGACGGTAATAGGCGGTGTGGCGGAACGGGAATGTGCGGAAATTTTAACGGCGTTTTTCTCGTCGATGCGCGCCAAACAAAAGGAAGAGAAGAGACTTAAAAAGGAAGAGATGGAAAGTAATCTTCCAAAAGAAATTTGAAAACACCCCGTTATTTTCTTGACTTAATAATCGTAAATAGGGTATTATAGTAGTAAGCTGAAAAATGCGCTTTGCAACGTGTTTTTCAAGCAGTGATATTCACGTAAAAACGTCGGTTGCCATACCGCGCCGACGAAAAAATATAAAGGTAGGTTGTTACATATGATAACTCACGGCAATGAAATCAAGTTGTTTGCTGGTAACTCCAACCGCTGGTTAGCGGAAGCGATTGCGAAAAAGCTTAATACCGAGCTTGGCGAAATCGACGTAGAACGTTTCTCCGACGGAGAAATCAACGTGCATATTGCGGAAACGGTACGCGGTAGAGATTTGTTTATTATTCAATCCACGTGTTCCCCTGTAAACGACAATTTAATGGAATTGTTAATTATGATTGACGCGGCAAAACGTGCGTCGGCTGGTCGTATTACGGCGGTTATCCCGTATTTTGGGTATGCTCGTCAAGATAGAAAAGCACGCTCGCGTGACCCCATTACGGCAAAGCTTGTTGCAAACCTTATCACGGCGGCAGGCGCGGACAGAGTATTGACGATGGACTTGCACGCAGAACAAATCCAAGGTTTCTTCGATATTCCCGTAGATAACCTGCTTGGCGGACCTACGCTTTATAACTATTTTGCAAAACAAGGCAATATCGACGTCGTCGTTGCCCCCGACTTGGGTAGCGTTAAGCGTTCGAGAAAGGTAGCTGAAAAGTTCGGTGTTCCTCTTGCTATTATCGATAAACGTCGTCCGAAAGCTAACGTTATGGAAGTTATGTCCATTATCGGTGACGTTAAGGGCAAGAGATGCTTGATGATTGACGATATGATTGATACGGCGGGTACGCTTTGCCAAGGCGCACAAGCTATTAAAGACGCAGGCGCGACGGAAATTTATGCAGGCTGTACGCACTCCGTATTAAGCGGACCTGCGATTGAACGTTTGCAAAAATCGGCAATTACCAAACTCGTTATGTTGGATACCATCCATCTTACCGAAGACAAAAAACTGGACAAATTTGAAGTGCTTACGGTTGCGGACATTTTTGCGGCGGCAATCGAAAACGTATATCTCGACAAACCTATGTCCAAACTTTACGACTAATTTACTTCCGCCACCAAAGCTTAGGTGGCGGATATTTCTTAGGATAGGAGTACGCTATGTATTTGATTGTGGGGCTTGGAAATCCCGATAAACAATACGAAAAAACCTTTCATAATATGGGCTATATCGCGGTGGGTGACACGGCGGAACTTTTGGGCGTCAAGTTCAAGAAAAAGGAATGTGAAGCGTCCGTTGCCGAAGCGTTTATCGGCGGAGAAAAAGTGATTATTGCCCGTCCGCTGACGTATATGAACAATTCGGGCAGAGCGGTAAAACAGCTGATGGCAAAATATAAAATTACCGAAGATAAGCTTATCGTGGTGTACGACGATTACGATTTGCCTAAGGGTAAAGTCCGTATCCGTGCAGGTGGCAGTGCAGGCACGCATAACGGTATGCGTAGCGTAATTGCGGAAACGGGACTGAAAAATTTTGCGCGTATTCGTATCGGAATCCGCGACGAAGAAGTCAATATTCCTATTATCAACTACGTACTTGCGGAAATTAGAAAGGAAGATTACGAGCTGTTTGCTACGGCTTGTCAAAAGGCAGGCGAAGCCACCGTTGCGTTCGCACGGGGCGAAGGCATTGAAAAGGTAATGTGTAAATTCAATTAAAATGCGCAAAAATTTCTTTACGTTTGACAACTTAACGGGGGAATTCCCCGCGCTGAAAGAAGAACTCCGCCGAGGCACGCCTACGGCGGTTTTCGGCGTAAGCGACCCGTTAAAGCGTATGCTTGCCAGCGTACTGGAAACGCCCGTCGTCTATGTTACGCAAGACGCGGTTTCGGCAAGAAAAATAGCAGACGATTTGCGCGTACTTTCGGGGAAGCGGGTAGAACTGTTATCCGCAAAAGACGAAGTATTATTGTATAGAAAAGCCCTTTCCAAAGACGCGCTTTTCCGCCGTCTAAACGGTATTTACGCCCTGCAAAACGGTGCGGATATCGTCGTCGCAGAAATTGACGCGCTAATGCAGTTGTTCCCTAAAACGCTACCGACTGTCACGTTTACGGAAGGGGAAGATTTTGATTTTTTATCCCTACCTGCGCGTTTAACGCAAATGGGGTACGTTCGCGGTTTTGAAGTGGAAAACAAGGGTGTGTTTGCCCTGCGTGGCGACATTTTGGATATTTACCCCGTCAACGCGGAAAATCCCGTTCGTATCGACTTTTTCGGGGATACGGTGGAAAAGATTAAACCGTACGATTTTGCTACGGGCGAACGCTTGACAAGCGTTTCTCAAATTACCGTACTATCCGCAACCGACGTGGTAGTTACGCCTACGGATAGAGAACGTATTAAAAAAGAAATAGAACGGGGAGTAAAAACGTTTACCACGTCCGAATCGTATGCCCGGGCGCGAGAACTCGCCGACGAGCTGTTAATAGAAGAAAATGCGGATAATGCGTATTTGTTGCCCCTTTTGGAAAACAGTACCGACTTTTTTTCCATTTTGCCCCAAGGCACGCTTATCGTCTTTGACGAGGCGAAATCCGTTTGGGATAAGTTTGGCGCGCTGTATCAAGAACACGAAGAACGATTTTCGAGATTAAAACTTGGCGGAGAAGCGTTTGACTTTACCAAGCAACAATACGTGGCTCAGACCGTATTTTTAGAAAAATTGCAAGACGTGCCGAGATTGACGTTGCAAACGTTTACGGGCAATCCCTTTTTCTTTCAACCCTTAAAGACGTTTCATTTTACCGCAACGCCCACGACGAAATACTTAAACGGTTTTCCTGCATTGCTCGTTGACGTAAAGAACTGGCTGAAAGGCGGTTATCGTGTTTTGCTGTTTTGCGGAGACGGAAAACGTGCTTCTAAAATGGCGGAAAATTTTGCAAACGAATACGTTTCTACGGGCATTTTAGGCACTTCGCTTTGGGATTCTTCGGGGCTTTGTGTCTTGGACGAAGGGATAGAGAAAGGCTTAATTTTGCACGATGCAAAGCTTGCGATTATCGGTACGGGCGACTTATATACGCAGGTCACTCCGCAAAAGCGGTTGCGCCGTAAACGTGGAGATATGTTTACCGCCCCCGAAATCGGAGACTTTGTCGTACACGAAAAGCACGGTATCGGCAAAATGGTCGGTATGAAAAAAATCGAATCGACGGACGGCACAAAGGAATATATCGCGCTGTCGTATAAGGACGGCGATATGCTGTACGTGCCTGCCGAGTGTATGGACTCCCTGTCCAAATACGTCGGCGATAGCGCGCCTGCGGTCAGTAAAATAGGCGGTGCGGATTTCGAGCGCGTAAAAGCACGCGTAAAAGCGTCCATTAAAAAGCTTGCGTTCGATTTGAAAAAACTGTATGCAGAACGCAAGGAAAGTAAAGGCTTTGCCTTTCCCGATAACGACGTGTTTATGCGCGAATTTGAAGACGCGTTTGCATACCTGCCTACCCCCGACCAATCGGCGTCCATTGATGAAATTAAAGCGGATATGACCGCCCCTAAGGTAATGGATAGACTGCTTTGCGGAGACGTAGGCTTTGGCAAAACCGAAGTGGCGTTCCGTGCGATATATCTTTGCGTTTTAGGCGGTAAACAGGCTATGCTGATGTGCCCGAGTACGGTACTTTGCAAACAACACGCACAAACGGCGGAAACCCGTTTTGCTCCGTTTGGGGTTCGCATAGGGGTTTTGAACCGCTTTAACACGCCCAAAGAAACGGCGCAAGTTTTGCAAGGCTGGGCGGATGGTAGTATCGATTTGCTTATCGGTACGCATCGATTGCTTTCCCCCGACGTGCAAAGCCACGATTTAGGCTTGTTGGTGCTCAACGAAGAACAACGCTTTGGCGTGGAGCATAAAGAGAAAATTAAACGCCTGCGTAAAGATATCGATTGTCTTACGATGACGGCAACGCCTATTCCAAGGACGCTCCATATGTCGCTTACGGGGATACGGGATATTTCCACGATTCATACGCCCCCCAGCGAGCGTTTGCCCGTACAAACGTACGTGGTAGAAGAAACGGAAACGCTTATCCGCGACGCCTGCATACGCGAAATGTCACGTGGAGGTCAAGTGTTTATCTTGTATAACAAGGTGGAAAGCATTTTTACGTTTGCTTCAACCGTGCAACGCATTTTGCCCGAAGCAAAACTTTCCGTGGCGCACGGGCGGATGGATAAATCGGCTTTGGAAAACGCCGTACTGCGCTTTTACAACGGCGAAGCGGACGTCTTAATTACGACGACGATTATTGAAAACGGGGTGGATTTGCCTAATGCAAATACCATTATCGTTATCGATAGCGATAAACTCGGCATATCGCAACTCTATCAATTAAAAGGTAGAGTGGGCAGGGGTGCAAGGCTTGCTTACGCGTATTTTACGTTCAAGCCCGAACGGGTAATGACGGCAAACGCGGCGGCGCGGTTAAAGGCGATTATGGAGTTTACCGAACTGGGTTCGGGGTATAAACTGGCTATGCGCGATTTGGAAATCCGTGGCGCAGGCAACGTACTCGGTGCGGAACAGCACGGGCATATGGATAAAGTGGGGTACGAGCTGTATTCTAAACTTTTGAAGGAAGAATTGACAGGGGAAACGTACACCGCCCCCGAACTGGACGTGCACGCCAACGCATACGTTTCAGAAAAGTATATCGAATCTTCGGCAGGGCGTATGGACGCGTATAAACAAATTGCGGAAATTGCCACGGTGGCGGATTATAAACGAGTATATGCGTCGCTGAAAGATACCTATGGCACGTTACCCGTTGCGGTGGAAAATTTGATGGTAATCGCCGTTTTGAAAAGCTATGCAACAAAGCTTGGCGTAAAGAAGATTACGCTCATTAAGGGCGTGGGCGGTTTGGAATTTCCGTCGCTTGACGCTTTGGGAGATAAGCGTGTGATGGCGGCGCTGGATAAATACGCAGGACATACACGGCTGAATATGTCCGCTGCGCCCGTCGTAGAGTTTTTCGGCAAACGCGACGCTGCGGAATTGATGGCGGAAATGACGAAATTTTTGAAATTTGCCTTAACTTTCACAAGTTTATAACGAAAATCGTTTGCACTTTACGAAAAAATAAGGTATAATATAGGATGACGGCGTGTAATGTGTCTTTACGCGCGCGTGAAATGTGGACAAACAAATCGGAGCGTTTTATGAACAATAAACACTTAATGAAAAAACTTGGTGCATTGTTAATGGCTTTGGGGCTTACCCTTGGCGCGACGGGATGCGACTTTGTCGTACCCGATTCCGTAAAGGACTTAAACCAACGTGTGGCAAAAGTAGATATTACGGCTACGTTGGCAAAGGACGATACGTTTACGGATACCGTTGCGGAAGAAGTAGCTACGCTGATTAGCAATAACGAGCTTTCCACGTCTATTCCGAAGAGAGACTTGGTTGCGTCGTTTATGAGCACGGGTTATACCTATATCAATAACTATGGTATGTCGTACGAACAAGCGTTTACGACGCTTATGGACGGGCTTGCAAATCGTAAAATTATGACGCAGTACGCAGTGGCGCACTACATCCAAAACCGTCCCGAAGGCGCGAAAACGTTTGAAACGTTCAAGACAGAAGAACTTGCAAATGCAAGCGACGACGAAAAAGCACTCATTGAAAAATTCCCCGAAGTATTGACAATGAAGTACTACCTTACCGATTACGGTAAGACGGACGAACAATCGATGAAACCGTATTTTGAAGCGATTTACGGTTTGCAACAATCGATTAACAGTACGCTTGATTCGTCCGAACAAAACTATATCAAAGCGTCTGGCGATGCACATACGCACGAAGATTCCCGTACGACTCCTACGGGCGTAAACACCGAAAAAGAAGATTACTTGCCCTTGAAAGACGGCAAGCTCGACTATGGCATTTATACGGGACGTAATACTTTGGATTCGTGTGGGGTATATGAAAAGATAGACGGTTCGTCGTCGTCTAGCCGTATGAGCGCATATAATAACTTGCTTGCAAACTTGCAAGGCTACGGCTTGATTAAAAAAGACGAAAACACGTCGGATATGACGAAACTTGAATATTATTATATGGAGCTTTCGTCAACGCTTGGGCAAGCGCTGATTAATAAGTATTACGAAAAGTTGGAAGCGGAAGCGATTACCGATTTGGAAGCGAACGACTATGCTTACGTCACCAACAAATATGCGGAAATTTTAGAAAGTCAAACCAACGCATATACGGAAGACCCTACGGCGTTTGAAGCGGCTTTGGACGGACTTTCGGATACGTCGTTCCTTTTGTACGGATTGCAGGATTACGGTTTCGTGTATAACGTTTTGTTGCCGTTCTCCGATATGCAAACGCAACAATTTACGGCAATTAAATCGAAAGGGCTTTCGGGCGACGCGTTGTTCAACGCTCGTAAGCAACTCTTAAATCAAATTGAAGCGAAGGACTTGCGTACGGCTTGGTTCTGCGCAGAAGAAGCGGAACACTATGCATACGAAGTGGAAGATACGTACTATGGCTATGACGAAAGCGCTCCGCAAACGGCATACTTGTTCTTTGAAAATAATTTGACCAACGCAGACAAATACGAAACGCTTGACCACTACTTCGGTCAATACCCGTATCAAGGCACGGTAACGTTTAACGAAGAAGAAAGCAAGTACGAATTTGAGGAAGAAACGTTTAACGTTGACGAATTTATCGCGGAAATGGAAGGGTATATCAACTACGCGTTAAATTCCACGACGGCGGCACATCCCGTTGACGGCGGTTACCAAACTTCGTACGATAAAGACGGTAAAAACACCGTATATACGACGGACGGCGTGGTAGATTACAGCAAGTTCGTGTACTATAAAGGGCAAGTCGATTTGACGGAAACGAGCGCGGACGATTACTTTAACCCCGCGACGGACGCATACAAAGCGCTTTCCGCTGTAAACGAATTGATGTTTGCGTTTAGTACGGACACGGGTTGCTTGAACAAATATATGGGTTACGTAGTTGCTCCCGATAAGACGAGCTTCGTATCCGAATTTGAATACGCGGCGCAATACGTTGTAAAACAAGGCGTAGGCGCGTATGCGGTTGCTCCCAGTGAATACGGTTGGCATATCATCTACTGTGCTTATAAATACGACGGCGTTCAAGTGTATAGCGGTTTCAATAAAGACGAAATTGAAACGGTAGGCACGTTCTCCAATTTATTCTACGAATCGTTAAAAGCAAAGAATACGACGGCGAAAGCAACGGATATTCAAACGAAAGTATTGCAAGACTACAAGGATGCCACGACGCTTTATAAGAAAGCGTATAAAGATTTGATGGAAATCGACCAATAAGCAAAAAGCCCCGATTAAGCAGTCGGGGCTTTTGTACGGCTAAAACGTAAAAATGAAACCGCCCGTCCGCGTTATGCGGACGGGCGGTAGTATTATATTTATTTTGCGGACGAACGTTTGTATTCGGCAACGGCGCAAGCCAGTTGGTCGGGGCAGGACGTATTGTTACGGCAACGAATGCCTTTCAATATGCTTTCTACTTCGTCGATGTGTCTGCCTTCAACAAGCTTGGAAATGCCTTGCAAATTACCGCTGCAACCGCCGATAAAGCGTACGTTGCGGAGCGTATTGTTTTCGTCAACTTCAAATAAAATTTGTCTGGAACAAGTTCCTTTTGGGGAATACGTAAACATAAAAACCTCTCTTATAGTATGTTAATCCACTAAGGTATCGTAAATGGCTGAGTACAGTTCGGGGGCTTTGCTCTCCCAGCTCTTATAGATAAGCTGTGCCGTTTTTTTGTTGGGCACGACGAATTTCAATTCCAACATCGGTTGTACGGGAGCGAAAATTCTTAAAAACACGGTATAAGTACCGTCCACGTTTTGGAAATAGTCCGCCTTGCATTCTTGACGGTTGCGCAATTTTCCGCTATTCTTTTTAACGTAAGCGGAAATTTCGTCACGGACGCTTTTGGGGATATTGATATAAAAATTGTTTAAGCTTTCTCTGCCGTCGCTGGTGATGGTGTAAAGGGGGTCGTCGTCGGAGGATGATGACGTGTAAGTTTTGTATTCTGATTTAACAGCACTCTATTTTTACCAATCACAATTTTGGCAGGTGCTGTAACTGCATTCTGACAGTGCCAACATACTGGAAGTACGCCTTTTGCTTCCAAATCTTCATCATAAAATACACTTGCACCACAAGAACATTTCATAATTCCACTCATCATATTCGCAAACAATGACATCCATTCCGGCTCTGTTACTCGTTTGCTAGGTTGTGTTAAACCAACTG
>JAFVOG010000065.1 GCA_017505945.1 Clostridia bacterium | reverse complement strand
TAAATTTATTTTCTAACGGAGGACGTATGAAATACGTAATCGCCGCCGATATACACGGCTCTGCCGACTGGTGCAGAAAACTGTTAGACGCGTTTCAGACGGAAAACGCCGATAAACTCGTCCTGCTTGGGGATATTTTATATCACGGGCCGAGAAACGATTTCCCCGACGGGTATTCCCCCAAAGCCGTGTTTGCTATGCTCAACGCAGTCCAAGACAAAATCGTATGCGTACGAGGCAACTGCGACAGCGAAGTGGACCAAATGGTATTAGAGTTTCCCTGTCTTGCCGATTATGCTTTGCTGGACGGGAACGGCAAAACGCTGTTTATCACGCACGGACATTTATACAACAAACAAACGCCTCCCCTTTTAGGCAAAACCGACGTATTGTTTAACGGGCATTTCCATACACCCGAATTCACGGCTATGCAAACGGGATACTACGCAAATTGCGGTTCGGTTTCCCTGCCCAAAGACGGTACACCCCATTCTTATCTCGTCTATGAAAACGGCGTTTTGACTTGGAAAGACCTTGCCACGGGCAAGACGTTTATGACGCACACGGTATAAGGAGCGAAAATGAAAAAAGTTCTTATCGTAATCGATATGCAAAACGATTTCGTATGTGGCACGCTTGCCAACCCACAAGCGCAATCTATCGTGGACGGCATTGTAAAACGCATTGACGAATTTGACGGCGACGTGATTGCAACGCGCGACACGCACAGGGAAGATTACCTTACAACAACGGAAGGCAAGCACCTGCCCGTCACCCATTGTGTGAAGGGCACGAACGGTTGGGAAATCGTACCCGCCATAGCCCAAGCCCTGCAAAGACGGAACGCCGTTATCTTGGATAAGCCCACGTTCGGGTACTTAAACTGGGGCATATTGCAAAACTACGACGAAGCGGAAATGGTAGGAACGTGCACGGATATTTGCGTCGTTTCCAACGCGCTGATTATCAAGGCAACGCACCCCGATTTACCCCTTAGCGTACGGGCAAGCCTTTGCGCAGGCACGACACCGCAAAACCACGACAGCGCACTTGCCGTTATGGCTTGTTGCCAAGTAAAAATCGTGTAAAACAATTTGCATTTGCCCATTGTAAACGCTTGACGAAAAAGGTAGAAAGTGCTACAATAAGTACAACTTCATCAAACCGACGAATAAGAATAGTAACGCTTGGCGGTACGGCAAAGAGAACTGCGGACGGTGGAAACGCGGTGCGACGACGGGTGCGAATGGACTTAGGAGGGCGAACGAACGCGCAAACTTTTGCGTTAGTAGCAATCGACGGGCTTGCCACCGTTATCGGCAAAGCGTATGTTGGTACGCAAGCGGACTTATAGGTCAATTTTGGGTGGCACCGCGGTATTTTACGATATCGTCCCGAAGCGCGGAAATATTCCGCACTTCGGTTTTTTTATTGTTAGGAGCATACGATGAAAAAGCATTCCGTACAACTATTAGTTTTTACCGCACTACTGACGGCGTTAATCGTTATCGCTACGATGTTCGTCCGCATCCCCCTACCGTTGGGTTACGTAAATTTAGGCGACGCTTTTATCTTTTTGGCTATATTTCTGCTTGGTCCTCTTTACGGTACTATCGCCACGGGGGTGGGTTCTACTCTTGCCGATTTATTCGGCTATCCCCTTTATGCGCCCGGCACGCTAATTATCAAAAGTTTAATGGCGTTTGTTGCTTGCCTTATCTACCGTTGTCTGCATACAGCCACAAAAAAAACGCTACTTGCCGAAATTATCGGAGGCGTCGTAGGTACGCTGATTATGGCGTTTGGATACTTTATTTATGAAATTCTGTTTTTTGAAACGGTTGGCGTAGCCATCGTCAACGTGCCGTGGAACGTCTTACAAGGCGTCGTCGGCGTAATCGTTGCCGTTCTACTCATGCGCGTTTTAAGGCATACGAAATTTATAGACAAATTACGAAACGAATAAGGAGTACAGTTATGAAACAAGAAATCCCTTATAAAATTTATCTTTCGGAAGCGGAACTGCCCGAATACTGGTTAAACCTGCGGGCATTTATGGACAAGAAACCCGCCCCGATAGTAAACCCCGAAACGCACAAGCCCGTCACCCACGACGAACTTTCTAAAATGTTTTGCGACGAGCTTGCACGGCAGGAATTAGACGATACTACCAAGTTTATCCCTATCCCTAAGGAAGTGCGCGACTTTTACAAAATGTACCGCCCTGCACCCCTTATCCGTGCGTATTGCTTAGAAGAAAAGCTGGGTACGCCTGCGCATATCTATTATAAGTTTGAGGGCAACAATACGTCGGGTTCGCACAAGCTCAATTCGGCTATCGCACAAGCATACTACGCAAAACAACAAGGTTTGAAAGGCGTTACCACCGAAACGGGCGCTGGACAATGGGGTACGGCACTTTCTATGGCTTGTTCGTACTTCGACCTTGATTGCCAAGTGTATATGGTAAAGGTTTCTTACGAACAAAAACCGTTTAGACGGGAAGTTATGCGCACGTACGGAGCAAAAGTAACCCCTTCCCCTTCTACGTTTACAGAAGTCGGTAGAAAGATTTTACAAGAACACCCCGGTACGGGCGGTTCGCTTGGATGTGCGATTAGCGAAGCGGTAGAAGCCGCGTCGTCGCAAGAAGGGTACCGCTATGCTTTGGGTAGCGTATTAAACCAAGTATTATTGCATCAATCGGTTATCGGTTTGGAAACGAAAACCGCGCTGGACAAATACGGCGTAAAAGCGGATATCGTTATCGGTTGCGCTGGCGGTGGTAGCAATCTCGGCGGTTTAATCGCACCGTTTATGGTAGAAAAATTGCAAGGCAAAGCCGACTATCAAATTATCGCGGTAGAACCTGCGTCCTGCCCTTCGCTTACACGCGGTAAATATGCGTACGACTATTGCGATACGGGTAAAATTTGCCCGTTGCAAAAAATGTACACGCTCGGTTCGGGGTATATCCCTGCGCCCACGCACGCAGGCGGACTTCGCTATCACGGTATGACGTCCACCCTTTCCGCACTCTACGACCAAGGCTTAATGGAAGCGCGCTCCGTACACCAAACGGAAGTGTTTGAAGCAGCGGAATACTTCGCGCGTATCGAAGGCATTTTACCTGCTCCCGAAAGCAGTCACGCTATCCGCGTCGCTATGGACGAGGCACTCAAATGCAAAGAGACGGGCGAAAAGAAAACCATCGTATTCGGTTTGACGGGTACGGGATATTTCGATATGATGAGCTATGAAAAATTCCACGACGGTAAAATGGTGGATTACACCCCTACCGACGAAGAATTGCAAAAGAGCTTTGATAGCCTTCCCGTAGTTGAATAATCCAAGTAAAAACACTTGCGCCAAAACGCAAGTGTTTTTTATTGCCGTGAAGACGCAAGTGTGGCTTTGTGCATACGTAGTCCCCTACCGCGCCCCGTTTTTCGGGGCGCGGTTTTCGTCTGTTTTTCGGTTATTTTGTCCCCTTTCGTCGTATGGGGCTTGCATACGGGTATCCGAACCGCATACGACGCGTTTCGACAGAATTTTTTCGTCGTTTTTCGTCGTATGGCAAAAGGGGCATTTGTTTTCCGTCCGTACCTGCCCGTCCAAAAGCGCAAAAAACCGCCGTTGCAACTTCCTTGCAACGGCGGTTTGTATTTCTATTTTATCGTACTTCTATTTGCATACCGCAGGGTGCGTCCACCGTCGTTTTTACCGAGCCGTCCGCTTGCAACGTATGCTCTACCGTCAATACACCAAGCATGGTAGGGCAGGTCACTTTGACGTGTTTAAGTCCGCTTAAACGGGGAGAAATCACCGCTTGTTTTTGCCCAACGCCTACAAAACGTACGCCTGCAACCGTTTCCACAAGATAAGGAATTACGCCTGCCGACCAGCCGTGACAAAAGCTATGTCTAAACCCTTTATAGCACCACGCGCCGTAATCGCCGTGAATATCCTTTTCCCCTTCTTTGGGCATTTCGTCGATTCGCCCTGCGCCTTTCAACCAGTCCAAATCAAAATCTTCCCAAAACGTCGTAGCCCCCACCGAAAGCATACCCGTATAGTATTCCTTCATCATAGCAAGCGCTTCGTTATAATGTCCGAATTTCGCAACGCCCGACAAAATGGGATAGGACATAAAGGTGGAAAGCCCCTTTGCACCGCCTTTGAGTAAGGCTTGTTCGTTGGTCTTAGACGTATCGCCAGCCCAAACGCCCATTGCGGCAATTTGTTTATACACGTTGACGTTCCAACTGCGTTTATCCAAGCGATTTAATACGTCTTGGCAAATGGACGCGTCTTCGCCATATACCGCCAAAAAGTCCATCGTCTTTTGCATTGCCAAACGGGTGATGTACGACATCCCTGCAAGGTTTTCTTCCAAACGCCAAGCGGGGTCGCCTTCCATAGGACAGGACGCCCAGTCGATAAAGTTGGACGGATATTTGGTTACGCCGTCTTCGCCCACGTGCTCGGAAATTTGCACAAGCAAATCCTTAATATACGGAATAAAGCAAGCGTATTTTTCCTTATCCCCACACACTTTATATTCGTCGCAAAGAATAATCAGCCACCAAAGCGAATACGCAGGCATACCTGCCATCCAAGCCCCTATCGGCGTTTCGTCGGAAGCGAATTTCAAAGACGCAAACGTTTCAGGCACGTCGCCGAACAAACAATGTGCGGTCCGCATTTCGGGATACAAATCCCCTATCCAAACGAGTCTATCACGCTTGATACCGTCCCAAAAATATCCATTTTGTAAGCAAAGACGGAGCGTATATGCCGCCGTTTTCCAAATTTCGTTTACGTTTTCGTCGTCGCAAACGAACGTACCCACTTCTTCGCGCTCGTCAATTTCCGTGCAAGCCACGATGGATTTGAACGTGATTGCCGTATTGTCGTTTATGGTATCGATACGCAAAAAGCGGAATCCCGATTGTCCAAAGCGCATATCCGAATATGCTTGTAAGTTGACCGTAAGGTCTCTAACCGAGTGGTCGTTGGTCGCGTTTTTTTCGCCGAGTTCCGCACACGTTTCCGCCACCGATTCGCCAAAACGCAAACGGACAGGCGTATTTTTATTCGTTTTATACGTCAAAATTCTCGCACCGCCTGCAAGCTCTTTACCAAAATCCAAAATGATAGACGCTTTGCCGTGCATTTCCATTACGTTGGTTTCCATCAAGCCGATTTGCATCGGTTTTTCCGCAAACAAACCTTGTTCGTTAATCACTTCGCCCGTCTTATATACGACGGAAACGGGATATATGCATTTCATAATAAACCTCTATGAAAAAAATATTTTGATACGCATATTGTATCACATTGTTTTCGGTTTTTCAACCCTTTTCTTTGCATTTTCTGATGTTTTTTTCATCTTTTCTAAACAAGGCGTTCTTTTTATTTTACAAAACCCTATTTTTTCCAAAGCTATTGACAATTCCCCTCAAACGGCGTATAATAAACGTAGCGTTAATTATTGTAAATAATTACGCCCTATTTTACGCAAACTGCCGTTTGCAACGAATTTTAAGGAGAACGCTATGGGTTACGCTATTTTCGATTACGACCCGTCTTTGCAAGGCTTTGAGGCGGATATCGACCTTCGTATGAACAACTACAAACACAAGAAAAAGCAACTGCTTACAAACGCAGTATCCCTTTCCGAGTTTGCCAACGGACACGAATATTTCGGTTTTCATAAAACGCAGGACGGTTGGTTGTATCGAGAGTGGGCGCCTGCTGCCGAAGAAGTTTATCTCACGGGGGATATGAACGGTTGGAAATGGCTGGATTTACCCTTAAAACGTTTGGATAACGGCGTTTGGGAAATCTTTTTACAGGGACAAAACGCCCTGTACGACGGTTGCCACGTCAAAACGATTATTCGCAAAAACGGTCAGCTGTTCGATAGAATTCCCTTATACGCAAAACGCGTCGTACAAGACCCCGTAACCTATACTTGGTGCGCGCAGGTATGCGACGAAACACCGTATAAATGGAAACATAACGCTTTTGTTCCCGATAAAAAACTATTTATTTACGAGTGCCATATCGGTATGGCGCAGGACGAACAGCGCGTCGCTACGTTTGACGAGTTTCGGCAAAACACGTTGCCCCGCATCAAAAAGCTTGGGTACAACGTTTTGCAAATTATGGCAATTATGGAGCACCCCTACTACGGCTCGTTCGGGTATCAGGTATCCAACTTCTTTGCCGTATCGTCACGTTTTGGCAAACCCAACGACTTGAAACGCCTTATCGACGAGGCACACGGTATGGGGATTGCGGTGCTTTTGGACGTCGTGCATTCCCACGCCGTTCGCAACACGTGAGAAGGCATCAACGAATTTGACGGCACGACCTGTCAATTCTTCCACGAAGGCGAACGGGGCGAACACCCTGCTTGGGGTACGAAACTGTTTAACTACGATAAAAACGAAGTACTCCACTTCCTACTGTCCAACTTGAAATTTTGGATGTGCGAATACCGTTTCGACGGATTCCGTTTCGACGGCGTAACGTCTATGATTTATAAGGACCACGGCTTGGGTACGGCGTTTACCGATTATTCCAAGTATTTCTCGTTGAATACGGACACCGAAGCTCTTACCTATTTACAGCTTGCTAACGAGCTTATCCGCGAAGTCAATCCTAATGCGCTGACGATTGCTGAAGATATGTCCGCAATGCCGGGTATGTGCTTACCCATTAAAGACGGCGGTATCGGCTTTGATTATCGCTTGGCAATGGGCTTACCCGATTTGTGGATAAAGCTCATTAAAGAATCGCGCGACGAAGACTGGAATATGTGGCATATTTGGCACGAACTCACCAGCCGTCGTCCCCAAGAAAAATATATCGCGTACGCCGAATCGCACGACCAAGCTCTCGTAGGGGATAAGACGATTATCTTCCGTCTTTGCGACAGCGAAATGTATTCTTCTATGTCCAAGCTCACCCAAAGCCATATCATTGACCGCGGTATCGCACTGCATAAAATGATTCGCTTGATTACGCTTACGCTGGGCGGAGAAGGGTATCTCAACTTTATGGGCAACGAATTCGGTCACCCCGAGTGGATTGATTTTCCCCGTGAAGGGAACGGTTGGAGTTATTTCTATTGTAGAAGACAGTGGCATTTGGCGGACGACCCTCTATTGAAATACGGTTGGTTAAACGATTTCGATAAAGCAATGCTTGCCCTTGCTAAATCACGTCCTCTGTTTGAAAAACCGCCCGTAAGCTTATTTATCGACGAGCAAAAACAAGTGCTTGTCTATGAACGCGCAGGGCTTATCTTCGTGTTCAATTTCCATCCCACGAATTCGTACGAGAACTACACCGTTCCCGTGCCTACGTCGGGCAAATACCAAGCGATACTTTCCACCGACGAAGAGCGATTTGGTGGCTATAACCGCGTTTCTATGGACTACGTATATACGGCGAAAAAGAAAAACGGCGTTTCGCAGTTTTCTATCTACGCCCCGTCCCGTTGCGCGTTTTGCTTGAAAAAGGTGCGCTGATGGCTACGTTTACCGACGTGTATTTTGCGACTTTGCCCGAAGTGATGGGTAGGCGCGCCGTCTATCCCCCCGAACGGGAATCGTATATTCTGCAAGCCACCAACCCACAACTTATGCGCCAACGGTATTACGTTTGGTTGCTATTAGAATACGCCTTACAGCAAAGCTTGGGCAAGGGCTTATCCGAGTTGCATATCCAAAAATCTCCGCACGGAAAATGGGAAAGCCCCTTTGCGCATTTCTCTCTTGCGCACTCTCACAAGGCTTTAGCCGTTGCGGTTAGCGATACGCCCGTGGGCGTGGATATCCAAAAACAAATAGAAAAAACGACGGTGGCAAATTGCGCCTTGACCGATAGCGAGTGGACACGCTTTTTATCTGCGCAAAACCCAAGCGAACTTTTAACTGAGCTTTGGACGAAAAAGGAAAGCCTGTTCAAAACCACGGATAAACTGCGTTTTAGTCCCAAAGAAATACACGCGGAACACGCGTTTACGCAAACGGAGTGGTTAGAAATCGACGGCGAGCGTTACGCGCTTTCCACCACTTCCCCTATTCGGAAATTACAACAAATACAATTATAATATAAGGATACATTTTATGAAGCATACCATTTTTGGCTATATGCCCACGGGCGAAGAAGTACGCATTTATACGTTGAAAAACGACAACGCCAGCGTTAGCATTATGACGCGCGGAGCAACGATTGTCGATTTTACGGTGTTCGGCGTATCTATCGTAGGCGGTTTCGACGATTTTGAAACGTACCTTTTGGATACTTCTCATCAAGGCGCGATTATCGGCAGAGTAGCAAACCGTATCGGCGGAGCGCAATTTACTATGGACGGCAAAACGTACCACGTACCCAAAAATAATAACGGTAACTGTTTGCACGGCGGACGTGGATTTGATTACCGTTTATTTACGGTAAAAGAAGTAACGGATAACTCCATTACCCTTTGTTATACGTCCGCAGACGGCGAAGAAGGTTTCCCTTCTTGTTTGCACGTAGCCGTAACCTATACGCTTGTCGGCACAAGCTTGCGTATCGATTACGTCGCAACCCCCGAAGGCAAAACGCCGATTATTTTAACCAACCACTCCTATTTTAATTTGGACGGCTTTGGCGGTACGGTACTCAATCATACTGTAAAAATGTACGCAGATATCTATACCGAATTGAACGACGAACTTATCCCCACGGGTAGGCGACTCCCCGTACAAGGTACAGTGTATGATTTGAATACCCCCACTAAGCTTGGCGAACGCATCAACGGCGAATTTAAGGGCTACGATATTTATTTCCACGCCAACCCCCAAACGTTTGCCACGTTCGATAAAAAACGGTTGGGCTTGCTTGCGGAAGTGGATAACGGAAAATTAAAACTCAAAACGTACACCGACCAACCCGGCGCACAGCTTTATACTGCCAACACCATGGGCAAAGGCCCTGCCTTTAAGGGTGGTGTCAAGAAAATCAACTACGGTGCGTTTTGTATAGAAACGCACACCGAACCCGACTGCATTTCACGTGGCGAAGAGTGGTACGGCGCAGATGATACGTACACGCAAACCACCGTGTACGAAGTGAGTAAAATATAGGTGCAGTATGTCTTCCACGCAAACGTACGCACAATACGTAATAGACGGCATAGACGGTGCCACACTCCGTCCTATGATGGGCGAATATTTGTTGTACTATCAAGGCAAACTTGTCGGTGGCATTAACGACAATCGTTTGCTTGTTAAACCAACGCCGTCTGCAAAACGCCTTCTTCCTAACGCAAGCTATCAACTGCCCTATCAAGGCGCAAAAGCAATGCTATTGATAGAAGAATTAGACGATAAGCCGTTTTT
Organism: Clostridia bacterium; assembly: GCA_017505945.1. Lineage (GTDB taxonomy): Bacteria > Bacillota > Clostridia > Christensenellales > Borkfalkiaceae > Scatosoma. The sequence continues at coordinate 80 of JAFVOG010000065.1, read as the reverse complement.
AACGCAACTGCTTACAGCCGTTGCCAACGACTTGTAAAAAAGCAAGTAAAAGCACCCCTACAAAGGGGTGCTTTTTGGTG
>JAFVOG010000064.1 GCA_017505945.1 Clostridia bacterium | reverse complement strand
GTTCGTAAAACGCGTAAAGAACAGCGGTAGAAACTCGCAAATTATCGTATCGCGTAGCGCACAAGGCTTGGTAAAGAAACTCTTTGAAGAACAAGTACCTGAAATTGCGCAAGGCGTGGTAGAAATTAAGGCGATTGCTCGTGAAGCAGGTCACCGTACTAAGATGGCGATTTATTCCAGCGATTCGAGAGTAGATGCGGTAGGTGCGTGCGTGGGTAACCGCGGTGCGCGCGTAAATGCAGTAGTGGAAGAGCTCGGCGGTGAAAAAATTGATATTATTCTTTGGAACGAAGAACCCTTAGAATTTATTTATAAATCTCTTTCGCCTGCAACGGTGATTTCCGTTACGCAAAAGGGCGAACGCTCGGCGATTGCTATCGTGCCCGATGAAAAGCTGTCGCTCGCAATCGGTAGAGACGGACAAAACGCACGTTTGGCGGCAAGACTTACGGGTTGGAAGATTGACGTGAAGAGCGAATCTTCGCCCGAAGCGCAAGCTTTGCTTGCAGAAATGGCGCAAGAAGAACAAGAAGATTTGGAGTAAACGTATGTCAAAGACGAAATCGGTACCTTTGAGAATGTGCATTGCTTGTCGGCAAATGAAACCCAAAAAGGAAATGAGCCGTGTCACGCGCAATGCGGAGGGGGAAATCTTTTTCGACCCTACGGGTAAGGCGTCTGGACGCGGAGCGTATATTTGCGGAGACGAACAATGCTTAAAACTGTTGCAAGATAAAAAGCTACTCAACAAAGCGTTTGCTCAAATGGTGGACGCAAAGGTGTACGAAGTCGTTAAGGAGAGTACGATTGATAAAAAGTAAAATAGAGACGTATTTGGGGTTTTGCCTTCGCGCGGGGAAATTGCTGTTTGGCATTGACAACGTGGAGAAAACGAAAAGAAATGCATATTTGCTGATAGCGGACGAAACGCTTAGCGAAAATTCGTTTAAGACGCTTGTAAAAGCAAGGGAAACGTTGTCCTGTCCGTTACTCGTCGGCAAAGCGGGTTTTTTAAGCGAATGTCTGCACCGTGCAGGAGTGAAAGTAATAGCGGTACGCGACGAAAGTTTGGCGAAAGCCATTTTGCAAAACGTCCAAGAAAGCGAACAAGTGAAATTATATTCGGGAGGAAACAACTGAACCTATGGCAAGGAAATACGAAAACGTAGAAAGCATTTTAACGGTACTGGAAGACGGTCAACTCGGCGGTGTGTTGAAACGTCTTTTGGGTATGGAAAAAAGCGTTTCGGAAACTTTGAAAAAAATAACGGTAATGGAGGCGGAAAAAGTCGCGCGCGAAGCGGAGGCTGAGGCAGAAGCTTTGCGTCAAGCAGAGCTTGCGCAAAAGGCGGCGGAAGAAGCTCCCGTCGTTGCGGAGCTCCCGAAAGAAGAACCGCCCGTTGTAGAAGAAAAACAAGTGGCGGAAAATGGGGAAGACACTCCCGTAGAACAACCGCCCGTTGTAGAAGAAAAGCCTGCGGAAGAAGAAAAAGCCCCCGCAGCGCCTAAGACGTTTACGCCTAAAGCACCTACCGCGCCTCGTGCCCCCCGTTATTTTAGGAACGGGCAAGTGCAAGGCGAATACGTGGCAAAGCCTGGTGCGGAAACGAGTACGCAAGGCGATTACGGTTCGACGTTCCGTCCCCGTCCGCAAGGCGATAGACCTTTTCGTCCGCAGGGCGATAGAACGTTTACGCCGAGAACGGGTACGCAAACGGCTCGTCCGCAAAGACCTGCACCCGTTGCGCCCGTAAGCGCACCGCTTATGCCTACGAGAGATAACAAGTCCTTCTCGGCAGGGGCGAAAAAGAAGACGTTTGAAAAGACGTACACCGAAAAGAAAGCGCTTTCTAAGCGTGCCCTTGTAAAACAACAAGGTATGACGGTGGAAGATTTTGACGAAGATAAGAGTGGGTACAGAAAGGTTCGTTCGCCCAAAAAGCAAAAGCAACAAGAAGTTGCCACGATTAAAATCGAACACGCAGTCGTTACGACGCAAGATATTCCTTTGAAAGTACTTTCCGAAAAGCTTGGCGTATCGGCGGTAGAAATTACCAAACGCTTATTCAAAGCAGGTATTATGAAAGGAATCAACGATTCTATCGATTACGAAAACGCGGCACTTTTGGCGGCGGATATGGAAATCGATTTGGAATACAAGCCCGAAAAGACGGCGGAAGACGTGCTTATGGCTACGGCGGAACAAGAAGACGAAAGCAAGCTTGTAACCCGTGCGCCTGTCGTTACCGTTATGGGTCACGTTGACCACGGTAAAACTTCGTTGCTCGACAAAATCCGTGCGACGTCCGTTACGGCAGGGGAAGCAGGTGGTATTACGCAAAGTATCGGTGCATACACGGTTACGGCAAAAGGCAAACAAATCACGTTTATCGACACCCCTGGTCACGCGGCGTTTACGTCCATGCGTGCGCGCGGTGCACAAATTACCGACGTCGTTATCTTGGTGGTAGCGGCAGACGACGGCATTATGCCACAAACGGTAGAAGCCATCAATCACGCAAAGGCGGCAAACGTGCCCATTATCGTTGCGATGAACAAGATGGATAAACACGAAATCAACCCCGACAAGGTAAAACAAGGTCTTGTCGAACACGAACTCGTGCCCGAAGAATGGGGTGGCGATACGATTATCGTTCCCGTTTCCGCAAAGACGGGTATGGGGATTGACGACCTTCTTGATTCCGTCAACTTGGTTGCAGAAATGCAAGAATTGAAAGCCAACCCTGACCGTCAAGCTAAGGGTACGATTATCGAAGCTAAGCTGGATAAGGGTAAAGGTCCCGTTGCAAGTATTATCGTACAAACGGGTACGCTGAAAACGGGCGACAATATCTTGTCCGGTACGACGATGGGTAGAGTGCGCGCTATGTTCGACGATAAGGGCAAACCCGTAAAATCGGCAGGCCCGTCGATGGCGGTAGAAATCCTCGGTTTGGAAGACGTACCCAACGCAGGCGACAGCATTATGGTGGTTGACCAAGCGTTGATGAGACAAGTACAAGAAGAAAGAAAAGACAAGCAACGCGAAAGTATGATTAAGGAACAAAGTCGCGTAACGCTTGACGACGTATTTGCCCAAGTAGAAGAAGGCAAGATGAAAAACCTTAACCTTATCGTTAAGGGCGACGTACAAGGTAGCGTAGAAGCGGTAAAACAATCGCTGGAAAAGCTTTCCAACGAAGAAGTGCGTGTAAAGGTTATCCACTCGGCGGCAGGCGCGATTAACGAAGGCGACGTAATGCTTGCTGACAGTGCAAACGCGATTATTATCGGCTTTAACGTACGTCCTGACACCAAGGCGAAGAAGCTTGCGGAAACGTCCAAGGTAGATGTGAGAAGTTACCGTATCATTTACGAGCTTTTGGACGATATGGAACTTGCGCTTAAAGGTATGCTTGCACCCAAGCTTAAAGAAGTTCTTACGGGTAAATGCGAAGTGCGTCAAACGTTTAATATCACGGGCGTTGGCACGATTGCAGGTTGCTACGTTATCGACGGTAAGATTGTTCGTGGCGGGAAACTCCGTATCTATCGCGAAGACATTATGATTTGCGAAGGTGGTGTAAAACAACTCAAACGTTTCAAGGACGACGTCAAGGAAGTTAACTACGGTTATGAATGCGGTTGTGCTATCGACGGCTTTAACGAAATTCGCGTAGGCGATATTATCGAGTGCTACGTAACGGAGGAATTAAAAGCGTAATGAAGGTATCCAGAACGGCTCGCTTAAACGGCGAGTATCAAAAGGAAATCAGCGTTATTCTGCGCCGTGTGAAAGACCGTAATCCCGAATTGAAAGGGCTTATCTCGGTGACGGAAGCGGACGTTGCGCCCGATTTGAAAACGGCGTATATTTACGTAAGCATTTACGGCGTTACCGAAGAAGAAAGCAAGCGTTCGTTTGCCATTTTACAAGAAAACGCAGGGTTTATCCGTCGCGAGCTTGCGCAAGTAATGCGTATGCGTACCGTGCCTGCGCTCACTTTCCGTATGGACGGAAGTATGGGCTACGGCGCGAAGATGGACGAACTGTTCAAGAATATCACGTACAGCACGCCTGCGGAAAGCGAGGGCGAAGAAAATTGATAAAATAAATGCGTAGCTACCGCGCGTATAGCGCATAGGTACGCATTGTTTTTCTAAAAAGGAGCGTAGCGTATGCACACGTTACAACAAATATCTAACGTAATTAAACAAGCGAAAAGCGTGGCGATTTTTATGCATATGCGTCCCGACGGGGACGCGTTTGGTAGCGCGCTTTCGCTTTCGCGCGCCTTGGATTTATTAAAAATTCGCAATCAGGTATGCGTTGAATCGGATATTCCGTCCAACCTTGTCTTTTTGTCTAATTTGGATAAAGTGCAAAAAGCACCGCAAGGTGAATACGATTTGCTTATCACGGTAGATTGTAGTGACGAGGAGCGTTTGGGGGTGCTTACGGACGAATTTTTCCGCGCGAAACGAAAAAAGATTAAGACGGTCAACGTGGACCATCATATATCCAACACAGGGTACGCCGATTATAACTACGTTCGGGAATGTGCGGCAAACTGTATGAATATGGCTATGTTAATCGACGCGCTTGGCGTAGAGATAGATAAAGGTATGGCGGAATATTTATATACGGGGCTGTTGACCGATTCGGGGAATTTTTCGCACGACGACGTGGGGGAAGAAGCGTTTGCACTGGCGTCTCGTCTTGCTAAAACGGGTGTGGACGTGCGGTATTATAATTACCGCTTATTTAAGCGCCAAACGCCTGCGCGCGCAAAACTGTACGCAATGACGATGAGCGGTTTACGCTACTTTTTAGACGGGCGTATGGCGTGTATCGTCATCACGCGTGAAAACATGCAAAAGTGTGGTACGGATATCGGGGCAACCGAAGGATTTGTTGAATTTCCGCTGAATATCGACGGCGTAGAAGTTGCCGTATCGCTTATGGAAATGAATTTTCGTCAGTATAAAGTATCCTTGCGCTCGAAAGAATACGCAAACGTCAACCAAATCGCAGGGAAGTTCGGCGGTGGCGGTCACGTGCGCGCGGCGGGGTGTATGCTGTTCGGTGATTTAGAGGAAGTGCTGGACAAGCTTTCGTACGCTGTTTCCCAGTACTTAGAAGATTAAAAATAAAGTCCTTTCTACAAAGAAAGGGCTTTTCCTGTCCAAGGAGGCAAAGATGTTAGATTGTATCGTTATCGGTAGTGGCGTCGCGGGGATTTCCGCCGCGCTTACGCTCCAAGCTAATCAAAAAACGTGTATGATTATCGGCAACGCTCATTTGAGTGATAAAATCACGAAGGCGGAACGTATCCACAATTATCCTGGGCTGACGGATATTACGGGCGCGGAATTTACGCAAAAATTACAAGAACAGCTGAAAAGGGCAGGGATTAGCATTACCGAGCAAAAAGCAACGGGCGTGTATCCTATGCAGGGCAAACTCGGCGTGGCAACGCAAGAGGGTGGATATTTTGAGGCGAAAACGGTAATTTTGGCAGGTGGCGTGGAAACGGTAAAGCAAATAGACGGCGAAACGCAATTTACGGGCAGAGGGGTAAGCTATTGCGCTACTTGCGACGGTTTTTTGTATAAGGATAAAAATATATTCGTCCTGTGTACGAGTAAACGTTTGGAAAGTGAAATCGAGCACTTGGCAGGGTATGCCAAGACGGTGTATGCTTTTTTATTGTATAAAGACGTAGGGGAATTGCCCCAAAACGTTGTGTTTGTCAAGAAAATGCCCAAAAAGATAATAGGCGACAAGCGAGTTACGGGCATAGAATTTGTTGGAGAAAGTTTACAAATAGACGGCGTGTTCGTATTAAAGGAAAGCGCGTCACCCACTTCGCTGTTGCAAGAGTTAGACGTACGGGACGGGCATATCGTCGTGGATAGAAATATGCAAACGAACGTGCAGGGGGTGTTTGCCGCAGGCGATTGCACGGGTAGGCCCTATCAGTACGCAAAAGCGGTAGGAGAAGGAAACGTGGCGGCACATTCGGTTAGCCGTTATTTATACGAAAATAAGTAATAAAGGAGAGCAACAATGCAAAGGGAACGCGTAATTTTACATTCCGATTTGAATAACTTTTTCGCGTCGGTAGAATGCGTGTTAAATCCTGAGCTGAAAGGCAAACCGCTCATCGTTTGCGGAGACCCTAAAAAACGACACGGCGTCGTTTTGGCGAAAAACGAAGAAGCGAAAAAGTATGGCATTAAAACGGGAGATACGGTGTATTCCGCTTTGGATAAATGCCCCGATTTGCAAATGGTGCAAAGCCATCATCCCGAATACGTGCGTTTTTCCGCACTGGTCAAAGAGATATACGGACGGTTTACCGAGCAAATTGAAGAACGAAGCATTGACGAGTGCGCTTTGGACGTCACCGAAAGCGTACAACTGTTTGGCGACGGGGAAACGATTGCGCACAAAATCCGCAAAGCGATAAAAGAAGAACTTGGCGTTACCGTTTCGGTAGGGGTAAGCTTTAATAAAGTGTTTGCAAAGCTTGCGTCGGAAATGAAAAAGCCCGATGCTGTAACCGTTTTAACAAGAGAGAACTATAAGCAAAAAATATACGGATTGCCCGTTACCGATTTATGGCTGGTGGGTGGTTCGATGGCGCAAAAGTTGCACCGTTACGGCATTAAAACGATAGGACAACTTACCGAGTCGGACGAAGAATTGCTAATTCGTGTTTTTGGAAAACGTGGTAGGCAGGTATGGGTGTACGCAAGGGGAGAGGACGATGAACCCGTGCACTGGCAAAAGGAAAATACCGATACCAAGTCCGTGGGCAATTCCGCCACTCTCCCTAAGGACGCGACGGACAGGGAAGAAATTAAACGCTGGCTGTACGCTCTTTCCGAAAGCGTTTCCACGCGCTTGAAAAAAGCGAACGTCGGCAGGGCAAGTACGTTGCACCTAATCGTGCGTTACGCCGATTTGCGTTTTGATAGTTGGCAAACGAAAATACCGCCCACGACGCTTTGCGGAGATATTGCAAAAGGCGCGTACGAACTGTTTTGTAAGCATTGCCCTTTGGGTACGAAAATCCGTTTGCTTGGCGTTACCGTTTCGGGTTTCGATTATCAAGTGGAACAGCTTTCCCTTTTGGGTATGGTGGACGAAGAAGAAGGGAAGATGAGCTATGAGAAAAAAGAACGCGTGGAAAGCGCGGTGGCAAAGCTTAGGGAAAAATACGGCTATGCAAGCGTGCAAAGAGGACTGGTTTTGCACGACGAACATTTAGACGGCTTGGACGTACGCGGTTTGAAAGTGGGAGACGAACACAAAGAAAAAAATAAAAAATAGGAATAAAAGGCGAATAACCGTCCATACTGCTTGTATCGGCAAAAGCCACAAATCTTTTGCCTGCAAATAAAAAGGTCATCCAAAAACGCAAAGTTTTTGAATGGCCTTTTACGATATTAAATGAAAAAACTGCGCGAGCCTTTTTTGCCGAAATTTACCGAAGCGTAAACGGCGCAGGTGACTCCTGCAAAGCTACCTTATGGCACATACAAACATCCGCTTAGTGCTGCTACGTTCCCGTCCTGACACGGTTCACGGCATTGTATTGCATAAGACCTTGCTATCAACGTTCCTTACGCCGCGCAGACCTTCCATAAACGTCGTCGAGAAAGGCGTTCAGCCCTGATATAGCGGATTTCAGGTGCAGGGTGCCGCTAACTCCCCGCCTACGCGCAGCCTTTATATTATACCGCATTTGTAAGGGAAAAGCAATCGTTTTTCAACGCTTTTTTTGAGAGTTGTGTGATAAATACGGGAGAATTTGGCAAAAGAAGCGGAATTGTTTTGCAAGTCGTTGACAAACTTATATAAAAGTTATATAATAATATAGTTAAAAGGAGTAGTATGCTATGTCGCAAAATTGTACGCACGATTGTTCGAGTTGTAGCTCGTCTTCGTGTTCTTCGAGAAAAAAAGAAAGCTTTTTGAAAGAGCCACATAAGAAATCTTCCGTAAAGAAGATTATCGCAGTTGTTAGCGGTAAAGGTGGCGTTGGAAAATCTATGACGACGGCTTTGC
>JAFVOG010000063.1 GCA_017505945.1 Clostridia bacterium | reverse complement strand
TATATGATTATTTCAGACTTTTATATGCCAGAATCGGTGTACCCCATTGCCCGAAGTGCGGAAGAGTAATTGCCAAGCAGACCGTAGACCAAATGGTGGACCAGATTATGGAACTGGGGGACGGTACACGGTTACAACTCTTGGCGCCGGTGGTAAGAGGAAAAAAAGGACGACATGAAAAGGTTTTGGACAGAGCAGGAAGAAGTGGCTTTGTACGTGTGCGTATTGACGGAAACTTGTATGAGTTGTCTGAGGAAATAGAATTAGATAAAAATATTAAACATAATATTGAAATTGTGGTAGACCGTTTGGTGGTGCGTGAAGGAATTCAGAAGCGTTTGACGGACTCGCTGGAGACAGCCCTGGATTTGGCGGAAGGTTTAGTAGAGGTAGATGTCATTGACGGAGATACTTTGGCTTTTAGTCAGAGCTTTTCCTGCCCGGATTGTGGTATCAGGACAAGCGGAAAAGTGCGCCAAAAGTCGCAGTTCGATTTGGGAATAGTCCGCATCGATAAATACGTTGCCTTCGCTCGCCTTAAATAGTTTGCGAAGTTCCCTTCATTCTTCCGTTCTAACGGGAATATTTTGCACGTTGGGATTCATACTCGAAAGTCGTCCCGTCGCCGTCAAAGATTGATTATACGTAGTATGGACTTTACCGTTGTCTATAAGGGGCTTAAACCCTTCTACGTAGGTAGAATACAGTTTTTGTATCTTTCTATACCGCAATACCGCGCGGACGATTTCGTGTGAATCGGCGTACTTTTCCAGCTCTTCCGCCGTCGTTTTATAATTTTTACTGTCTTTCTTTTTTGAACCGCTACCAATTTTTAATTTATCGAATAAAATTTTACCGAGCTGTTGGGTAGAATTAACGTTAAATTCTTCCCCTGCAAGCATCCAAATTTGCGTTTTTAACGCCGTCAATTCTTCCGCATACCGCGAAGAAAGTATAGAAAGCGTGGCAAAATCTACGCAAACGCCCTCTTTTTCCATTGAAAACAGCACTTCAATCAGCGGTAATTCGATTTCTCTATACAGCTTTTCTTCCGTTTCCGAAAGTTGTTTCACGTACGATTGATATAAGGAAAACAATCCGTACGCACGGGCGTTTTCGGGATAACCGTTTTGATTTAAGCAATAGGCAAGGTCGTCCCCGTTTCCAAGCCCTTCTGCGACGCATTTTAATATGGACACGTCTTCATACGTTTTTGGAAATGCAATACCAAGTTTTGCAAAACGGTGCATCCATTCTTTCACGTTGTATGCTATAAACGTTGCGTTCATTTGAGAAATCGTCCTCAATACAGGCACGAACTCGTCTTCAAAAAATCCAGTATCTAACAGGCTTTCCTTGATACAAAGCACAAGTTCTTCACACGCAGTATCCCCGTTTGTATAAGCCAAAATCCGCAATTCTTTATCCGTGCGGTCACACGTAAGCAGGTCAAATTTTGTCGCTTGCAAACGACTTACGGCGTCTTCTATCGTTTGGCAATATATTTCCGTAAAATCCAGCTTTTTCGTATCATCCGTTGGCACGGTTTGCGTTTGTTCTTCAAATATATCCGCACCGACGAGCGACTTAAATTCAAGTTGAGCAAACTTTTCTTTTACGGAAAAATCGAACGGTGTTTTTAATACGCAATCGCCAAGTGTAAATTCAAGCGGTACGTTGGTATCAATTGTCGCCAACGTTTTGGAAAAATACGCGTCTTCTTTCCCCGTTTCCAGTTTGGTATGCAACGCACCCGTCACTTCGTCCAAATGCGCGTATATGCCGTCTAAGTCCTTAAATCGCTCTAAAAGCGACAACGCCGACTTTTCGCCCACTCCTGCAACTCCGGGAATATTGTCCGATTTATCCCCCATTAACGCTTTCAAATCGATAATTTGCAAAGGGGTTAAACCCGTTTCATCCTTAAAGTTATCCAACGTAAGTTCTAAAATGTCACTAACACCCTTTCTCGTATAACAAACGTGCGTGGATTCATCCACAAGTTGGTAAGAATCTCTATCGCCCGTATAAATATACGTTGTAACACCTTCAAAGCGCTTGGAAACCGTGCCTAAAATATCGTCAGCTTCATAACCTGGAAGTTCGATAATTTTCACGTTCATTGCGCGTAAAACGTCCTTTAAGATAGGCATTTGCACGGCAAGTTCGTCAGGCATAGGGTTACGCCCTGCTTTGTACGCGTCGTACATTTTATGTCTAAACGTAGGCGCGTGCACGTCAAAGGCTACGGCAAAATAACCGGGTTTTTTATCCGCTATAATTTTCAGCATCAGCTTAATAAATCCGAATACCCCGTTCGTGGGCGTTCCGTCCTTGGTCGTAAACGCAGGCGTTGCGTAAAACGCGCGGTTTAATAAACTGTTGCCGTCGATTAAAACAAGTTTTTGCATATACTCTTTCCTTTTCTTTCCTATATGTAGTATTGTACCACGAAACGAAAAAAATCGCAATACTTTGCTTTAAGTTTTTTACGAATAATCATAAAGCTTTTCGTTCTTATTTTTAACTTTTTCAAGAATATAATATATTTTATACTCGTTCAATGATAACGACGTTATTGGAGCACCGTTTGCAGGAAACAAAAACAAACCACCAAAAAAAGCGTTGAGAATTTTCTCAACGCTTTTTCACTATATTATACATTCTTTTTGCGGAATCCCGAACACAGGCTTACCTTCTTCGTTAAACGCAAATTTTTGCGCCCATACGCTTCTCCCGTTCCAGCCTGAGCCTGACACCAAATTTGCATGATAAACGATATAATCTTCGTCCACTCCGTCCTTCTCCACCTTGGTAAACGAACAATGGCCTGGGCCGTACACGCCGTCCGTTTGCTCAAAAACCGCATACGGTGTTTTGCGCCATTTATCTTTTTTCAACATATCTTCCGCGTTTTCTCCGATAAACTCCAAAAGCCCTAAGCAATATCCGTCGCTTTTACTGTCGCTTGCAGAATATACGATAAACAACTTCCCGTTCCGCACGATGGCAGCCGAGCCTTCGTTTACTGGACTTCCTTGTTTTTCAAACGCGTATTCGGGCGTCGTCAATATAAGTACGTCGCCTTGTATGGCAAGCGGTCCGTCCATTTTTGCCAAAAATAACTGACTACAATTTGTCCAAGAAAACCACCATACGTCCTTATAATAAAAGACGGTTCCGTCAATCGTCCATTGATTTTCAAGTCCGCGAATTTGTCCTTTAAACTCGTATTCGCCCAAAGGGTCGTCGCCTCTACAACAAAGCGCCGACATAACGTGGTTATCATTTCCATAATCAGGGGAACCATATACGTACCAAGCTCCGTCCACGTAATGCAATTCGGGCGCGTACCAACGCGATAGTGCCCCTTCTTTGTTATAATCGTATATTTTTTTCGGCTGATGTTTTCCGATATCCCACAGCGTTGGCGATTTGGTAATATACACCCCGTCCCAATCAGCATAACAATGATAATATGCACCGCCGTGTCGTACCACAAACGGGTCTCCCGTGTTTTTGATTTCCGTATGTGGAATAATAGGATTTATAAAACTTTTCTTTACCATCTATCTACACTTTCCTTAATCGTTCTCAACAAAGTATATGGGGGTAGATTGTCTAAAAAACTCGTCTTGGTCTTTGTCGTTACTATCCCCAATCAATTCAAAGGCGTACGCTCTCGTGCCCGCGGGAATTTCGCAAGAATACTTCCCGTCTTTTTCCATAAGGGTAAGCGTTCTCCATTCCCATTTGTGGCTGTCTTCCTCCACAGACGTCGAGTATATAAACTTGACGGTGTGATACAAATCGTTAGCCGTTTTTAACGTCGCAGTACCGTTTTCTACCGTAACGTCTTCAATTTGGGTAAGCGTGTCTTCACCGTATAATACGTGACGGAAAAAAGCATAAATTTCAGGCGTCATCACCCAAAAATTCCCGTGTGTCAAATCGCTACGTTGCGAATAAAACGTTTTTCCTTTTACAAGCTTGGCAGATTTCATACGGCTTTCTACCGAAAAACATACGTCGCCCACACCCGAAACAAACATCATCGGTTTTGTAGAATACGGTAAATAGGAAGAAGGGTCGTACTTTTCAATCCAGTCTTCCTTATTATCCCCACCAAACGTGCCGTTTCTATTCGTCCAAAAGCTGTCTTCATAGACGTATCCGCTACCATATACGGGTGCAAACGCCGAAAATCGCTTATCTACCCCGGATACGATATTCGTGATATATCCGCCCCAAGAAATCCCCGTTATGGCAACACGGCTTTTATCCACGTCTTCTCTTGCACGCAATAAGTTATGCGCCATAATGACGTTATGTACCGAATGATACACCCAAGACTGCGTTACGTCATCCGTTCCGTCGTAATTAGAACCGTCGTGTTCCCTTGGACCGCCGTCGGGATTGCTGACCTTTTGTAAGGCATAATTCAATTCGTTGCCCCACATATCGATGGCAATGGCAACAAAACCTTTATCCATCCAGTACGCCATCCAAGCACTATACACTTGACCACCGCCCCCGTGTACCAACACCACGGCGGGATACCCGTCTTTTGGCATTGCCGTTTTCGGCGCACCAATCGCACCGAAAACCCAAGTATTCTCTTTGTCTTGATATCCAACCGACTTAAACTTAAAGGCTTCTATGTTGTCGGCAAGACGAATATCCGTCAGAGCCCTCGTTTCGGGTACGTTTGCATACAGTGTTTGCGTATCCCACATCAAATTTGGTTTCACTTCGTCTTCCATTTGATATAACGGTCCTTTAACTTCTCCCGTATCCCCACAAGCACACACGCCCAAGGTAAACGTTATAGCCGATATAAACGCAATGATTTTTTTCCAAATACTCATAGTATTCTCCTATTTAGCATCCGTTTTATCCCATTACAGTAGGAACGAATCGTTATTTTCGACTTTTCCAAAAAGTACATCTTCCGCGGAAATCACACCGTCTGGTGCGAGGTCAAGCGGATATGCGTCGCTTTTTTCCATACTATTATCATATACGGACAATCCCCTAACGTTTCTCGCCCAAACCATACCGCCCGTAAACGAACGAAATCTGTTATTCCGTATCACGGCGTTTTGATGATAGTATGAATTGATTCCTGTCTTATCAAAAACAGGTCGGAACAAAATCGGGTAAAATCCGTCGTTATAATTGCAGTTGTCAAACGTACAATCTTCGATGACGATATCCGTACAACCGCCCGATTCAAACCAGTAACTCGTATCACCAGCGCATTCAATCCCGTGTTCACAGTTGCTAAACGTACAACCTTTAACGCACGCTTTTTTCGGCGAAGTGATTAACACCCCACGCGGACGGTTATTCCCCGTCGCCGTGTTGATAATTTCTACTTCGGGCATTCTATCATAAGCAAATAACGTATCGCCTACTTTCACCCCTTGCGCGTCGTCTGTGATAATTTCCACCAAATCGTTGGCAATAAGCCTGCTTTCCTTTACGGTAAACGTGCACACTTCGTCAATCGTTTTGGCGTCATATACTTTTACTTTATCACCGACAAAATAAATGTTCACGCGTTCTTGTTGTCTGTGCATAAGCTTGGTCACGATGCGGTTTTTGCTTGTTTCTTGCACAACCGTATAATTGCCGTGACAATTAAACCCGTCGTCCAACATATTAAAGAAACGGCAACCGTCCACTTTCACTTTTCCGCTACATTGTATAAAATGCGTTGCGTCACAGTTTGCCGAAAGTAAGCCGTGCCTACCGTTAATATCCACGCAAACGTTTTTTAACGTTACGTTTTCGGTGAGTTGCGCCACCACGCCCATAGACGGAGAATACGCGATATTTACGTTTTCAAGCGTTACGTTTTTAGAGTGGGTAATAAACACCGACTGTTCGTATCGACCTGCGATATTTACCATTAAAACAGAGCCTTCGACAAACTCGTGTGCGCGAGCGTTTTCTAAATATAATTCCCCATTTTCATAGTACACCTTCGTAGGCGTATAAAACGATTTTTGCTTTTGTCCTGCAAAATCGAAAAACCGATACAATTTACGATACAACGGTTTTTTCAGGACGGGGTCAAACTGCATAACGAGCGCGCGCATAATCGGCTTGCCGTTATACACCACCTTCCCATCAACCACCTCGAAATCGAAGCCCTCGCGTCTATACACACGTACACGCCCGTCTTCTACTTTTCCGATACCCAGCTCGAAATGGCGATTATTCGTGTAATCGATATTTACGTCTTTGATAAGAACGTTCTGACTTCCAGCAATACCAAAGCCTGACATAAAGCCGTCAAACATCAGCGTCGCGCCGTTACCTAAAAGCGTAAATCCGTCCTTGTCTTTAATATGAAAGGCGATACTTTTTTCAAAGGGGTCGTTGTTGGAAATACTGTAAAACGCCTTATCCACCCCCGAATTTCCAACGTGATAAACGCCCTTTTCCAGCTCGATAACTCCGTCGCCTTGCGCTACCGCTTGACGAAAAATCGAAGAATAATCTACCACGTTTTTGTCGTATTTTATAAACATAGTCTATTCCTTATTAGCCCTTAATACTTGCGCCCATGGAAATGCCGTGAATCATTTGCTTATGGAAAAATGCAAATAATATAAAAATAGGTAACATCATAATAAGACTGAGCGACGCTTTAATGTGAGGCATTTGCTTTTCGATAGAAACCGCATTTTTGAACTTTGCGAAGAACGCAAGCGGTAACGTGTACATTTCGGTATGCGCCGTACTGATATACGTCAGCGGAGCCATAAAGTCGTTCCACGAACCGATTGCCGTCGTCACTGCAACGTAAACAAGCACGGGTTTTACAAGGGGTAAAATAATATAGAATGCGATTTGTAAATAGTTCGCCCCGTCTATCGTTGCGGCTTCGTCTATCGTCGTGGAAATGGATTTTACAAACTGCATTTCCAAGAAAATAACCATCATACCGCCACCGAAACACGCAGGCAACCATAAGGGTAACAACGTGTTTAACATATTTAACGAACGGTACAACATAAATAAAGGAATCATCGTAACGACGCCTGGAAGCATAACCGTTACCATTGCACAGCTGAACAAGATTTGTCTGCCCCTAAATTTAATGCGCGAAAGCGCAAACGAACAAATAAAGGACGATACGGTTACCCCAAGCGTTTTCGCACCCATAACTAAGACGGAATTTGTAAGCGCGTTAAAAATGGTTACTCCTTCGTCGAGTTGCATCGTGAACGGATAGATGAAGTTGTCAAATCTCCACTCTCCTGGAAATAACGGCGTAGGTACTTGTGAAATTTCATCAATGGACATTAATGAACGGGTAAGCAAGACGAAAAACGGTAACAAGAAATATATCGCAAGCAGTGTAGCCAAAATCCAATAAATAATCGGGAATATCGGGAATTTTATCTTATTAGTCGTCTTCATAATACACCCACTTGTTCGTCCTAAATACCAACATTGTAAAAAATGCAATGATTGCGCAAAGCACCCAAGCCATTGCGGAAGCTTCACCTTTGTTACCGCCTGCAAACGCCGCGTCGTATATCAGCATTTGTACCGTCATCAACGAACGTTCCGCACCGCCCGTTCCGCCCGTCAAAATATAAGGCGAGTTAAAAAGCTGTAAGGCACTAATGATACCCATAACTAAGTTATAGAAAATGTACGGTGTGGTAAGCGGAATCGTAATATGAATAAACTTCGCCCATACGCCCGCGCCGTCCAAGATAGCCGCTTCGTAATACGTTTTATCCACCGATTGAAGCCCCGCAACCCAAATGATAGAGCCACCACCGACGCCAAAGGTCGTCATCCAAATAAACGAGCCCATCAAATTTTTAGCAGACATAAAGGCAACGGGTTCTAAGCCGAAGAAATTTTGTATGATATTATTAAAAATACCGTACCGTTCGTTGAACATATCCCCCCACAGCGAACCCGATACGACGCCGGGAATAAGCGTAGGAAGATAATACAGAACCAAAAGAAACTTATTCCCTTTTACTTTTGCCGTTAAAAACAGCGCAAGACAATATCCTAAAATAAGGCCCAACGGCACTTGGATAAGCGCATAGGTAAACGTAATTTTTAAGGAATGGAAAAAGTCCTTGGCGTACATACCCGTAAAAATGCTTTCAAAATTATGTAAACCGAAATTAGAAAGCGGACGCACGAGACTTACGTCGAAAAAGCTGTACACGATAGACGTCACGAGCGGATACACGGTAAACACTGCAAGCCCGATAACTAAGGGGGAAACAAGCGCCCACCCCCAGATATCCGTTCGCAGTTGTTTTTTACTGATTTTCAT
>JAFVOG010000062.1 GCA_017505945.1 Clostridia bacterium | reverse complement strand
TGGTAATAATATCTCCTACCTTAACATCTGCAGATAAAGGCGTTCTACACGCTTTAACGCGTAAAAATCCTGTAACGCCTCGCGCATCGTGAATAACCGCAACGACGGCGTTGCGCCCTTTTCGCTTGGATATACGATAAAACTATCGCCACTTGGAAACGCGCCCCCTGCGTCCGTTTCTTCATACGGATTTATTTGCCGAACAGAAAATTGCGAATGGTAAAAATTAAACCCCCAATGTAAAAATCCGCTCGCTCCTATTAAAAACAACTGATACCCCAGCACGCGTACCCTTTGTAAAGGTAAATGTAGAAATCGATTTGTGTGCCGTTGCCAACACCCCCAACCCGAATAATACAAAAAATAATTCTCAGGTAATTCGTTCATTTTGTAATAATCAAAGGTAGCAATCGCCGGAACGTCCAAGGACGGAATATTACAAAGCTTAGGCGCATTGACCGCATCAACGGTTTTTATTTTTTCAACGTATTTATATACGAATTTACTTTTACGAATATATTGACCGACGAATTTTCCGTTCGGTTCGTCGCTTAAATGCAAATAGCAAGCTTTTTCATATCCGCTTTGCCTTAAAAACGAAACTAACGCCCTTAAATAATACCGCAAAAATCTTTTATATCTCTTTCCGCCGGATTTATCATTCCAACCGAATAAAAGTTTACCGTCTTCGTCTTCGATTTTCGGACAAAACGTTCCGCCCCATTGCGATAATAAATGCGAAAACTCGAAATATTCTATTCCGCGCGCGCGACAAAAGTCCATAAAAAATTTCAATTTCTTGAAATCGAAACGATACTTCCCTTTTTCCTTTTTTACCCCCACAAGCTGGCAGGTTCTTCTGTACGTACCCACCTTCGTATCCAAAGGCGGTGTAAATACAGGCGTTAAAATCATGGAATTTCCGCCGAGAATATATAACTCGATATATTTATCGAATACCGCATAAAAGTCGTTTGTGAACGGCTCTACGCCGTGTTTATCGCAAATACAGTCTACGTGTATCCAATTCGTTACGGGCACGGGCGATACGGCGATTTTGCAATCGAATACGCTTAGTGCGTATTCCACGCTTTTCTCTTTTGCCGTAAAGATAATTTTATGCTTACCCGCCGTCAAATCACGACAAACCACCCAAATTGCTACCGCTTTTCCTTTTTCAAGCCTTATTTTCCCTGTAACGGGAAATAACGGGTCGGGAAATACCGTCTTTTCGTGAATATAATATCCGTCGTTCTTTTCAGGAGCAGGCGTACCTTTTACAAAGCCCTGCGAATACAGACGAACCGTCAAGTCTGTTTTTGTTATCAGCTCAACTTCTTCGTCCGTGTCCGAACGCAAAACAAGCTGAAAATTATGAAGTTCATCTAAAAAGCACTCCCCTTGACTTTCCAAATGCAGGTTTGCCGTATCGGGAAAAATCTTTTGCAAAGACGATACTAAAAAAAGCGCTAACATTTCACTCCCTATTTACAACAGGCATAACCCGTTGACACGGTTTATGCCTGTTATTAAGATGTTTTATTTTCTCAAAAGTAAAGCGTCTACCAAATATTGTACGGGCGTATCGCCACCGGCAAAATCCTTTTGATAATTTACGCTAAACGGCGTTCCATACGTTTCCATCGTAAGCGTATCTTCCGTTACCTTGATATAACTATACATATTCAGATTGACGTCTACGTTTTCAATCGAGCCCTTGCCTTGCGTTGCTAAGAAACGGAAAAATTCACGTTTCTCCACTAAGGTCGCCATATTGCTATAATTAAAGCTCGTGCTCGTTCTATTCGGCGAACCGCCGGAACCAATCCCCATATATACGGTTCCGTCTGTGCCCGAACGGTAATTTGTATATACACTATAATTGATACCGTTCAACGTTTCCGTCGAAGTAGCTTTGCTGAAAACTTTCGCATATTTTTCATCTACGGTCGACGTAGAAGAATATTGAATACTCGTTACCGCATTTTCATCATAGATTAAAGGATACGAGGTAAAATAATAATGCTTATGTCCAGTCAAAACTAAGTCTACTTGCCCTTCGTAAAGAGCTTTCATCAGCGGTCCGCGCAAACCGTCGGAATGGTCGTTACCCGTATTGCTACTATGAGAAGGCAAAATAGGACCTTCGTGTATCATTGCTATCGTGAATTTCGTATTCGGATTTTCCTTATCCGCCTTCAAGTCCGCAGTGAGCCAATTCAGCTGTGCGTTCGACAAGCTGTTTGTTGAAGGTGCGTTTGTGCTATTCGTATGGAATACGTCGTTGGAATTAAGCACCACAAAATGCAAAGGTCCGAAGTCTAACGAAAAAGCAATACCCGTTTGACCGTTCGCCAACTCTCCCGAACCGAACGTAGGTATATTGACGTTGAAAACTTTGGTCATAATACCGTATTTCCCACCACTATACCAATTCGGCGCTTCGTGGTTACCAGCCGCAACGACCAAAGGATATTCAAACATAAACTTGGCAAAATCCTTGAGCATTTCCGCCCAATATGCGTTCCCTACGCCGTAGTTTACAATATCCCCACCGTTGGCGATAAAATCGAAATCGGGGTTGGACGCAATCGCGGTTTTCATCATTGTTAAAGCAAAGCCTTCTTGAATACCGCCGTCGTAGGTTACACCGTCCAAGCTCGTATAATATTGATTGTAGTATTCCTGTTGCGTATCCGCAATATACACAAACTTCGTTTCCGTTGCCGACGGTTGCTCTCTTACCGTCAAGGTAAACGTTTCGCTAAACACTTCCGTAGTCGTGTCGCCGACCTTGAATAAATATTTTTCACCGTATTCAAGCGCCTGCTCTTCTACGTCGATTACCGCTTGACAAATATATTCTTCAAAGAAATATTCTTGTGAACATTCAATTTCAACGGCTTCCGAAAAATCGGTATCGTCAATATCCGTCAATAACACCGTAGGCGTAGTTGCAGACGTCGTAGTATGATAGCTAATACCGTACGCACTTAAATTCGAGTCGTAAACGTGGTTACTGATGCTATAAGGCACAAGACCTTCTAAATACTCTTCCGTTAATATTTCCCAACGCGCATAAAGAACAAAATCGTTTTTCTTAACAAGACTACTGCGTTTTACAAGATTTCCACCTTCCGCGGAATCATACCACCCCAAAAAGTTTCTATCCTTCCTATTCATCGGCGAGGGCAATTCTCCCACCGCTTCAAACAATTTGGTTTGAAAAGGCTCAATCTCCTCGTCCGTTCCCGTAACAAAGCTGACCGTTGCCATTTCCGGTAAAAAGCTCGCGTCTATCACGTAATCGTCAGATACGGAAAACAGGGTGTACTTTCCGTCATAAAAAGAAATTTCCACGCCGTTCGCCGTTGCATATTCGAGCACCATTCCGTCGTTTACCGACAAGGTCAATACAACTTCTTCCCCTGCCGTAACGCGCGTTTTGTCCGCCGTAATACTTCCGCCCGCAATATCGTCGCTAATGATAATATCATAATAAAGACTATCCGTTCCGTCTTCCGTCTTTCCGCAACCCGTCGCGCTCATACAAATACTTACGCACAAAATCGCCGATACAGCCGTTGCTAAAAATTTTCTCGTTTTTTTCATTGTCGTTCCTTTTGATTTTTTGCGCTTGGGCTTGCGCAAGCAAGCCCAAGCCTTACACTTCTCTTTTTACTCGATAGGCGTTACTTTCACCTTATACGCTTTATAAAGCTTTCTTATTTCTTTACCGTTCTCGTCTTTCGTTACTTTAACAACCGCAATTTCAAAATCCTTCGCGCCTGCCACTACGGTATTATTACCAAGTTGCTTATAGTTTCCGTCCGTTACTTGGTAATATTCGTAAGTTTCGCCTTCCGTCGCCGTAGGCGTTTCCACCGTTACGGTTGCACCTTCGTTTACCGTTTTAACGTCTTCACCGTTCGGAGCTTCAAGATACATATCGCCTAAGTAAAGCTTATAAGTCCAATCCGCTTTAATTGCAATAGTACCCACACCAGTAGTTTTAATTTGAGTAGGATAAGTACCGTTAAACGTCTTACAATCTTGAATATAATCTTTAAGGTCGATAACAACGTCTACCCAAGTATTTAAATCGACCACTTGCGCCTCTCTTGTATAAACACTTGTATCAGTACTC
>JAFVOG010000007.1 GCA_017505945.1 Clostridia bacterium | reverse complement strand
TTTTGAAGAGCCCAACATAGAACAATTTGTAGGGCGTCTTGAAACACTTTATCCTGAAATCGAATATGTCAATCACCTGATGGCACACAGCTGGGGGCAAAAGGTGGTTAGATTCTACGATTTGGATGGTAACTTAATTGAAGTAGGAACACCGATATAATCAACAAATTCCAATTTGTCGGGCATTGTACGTAATAACGAATGGATTTTAAAGCACGGTATTTTGCGCTGTATAAATTTCTTGCTTTTTCGATAAAGTTGTGCTATAATTTATAAGAAGAAAAGAAAGGAATACAAAAACTTGAACAACGAATTTTTTTCATTTGAACTCATTAAGACCGACCCCGAAACGGGCGCAAGGGCAGGGATTTTGCATACGCCCCACGGGGATATTGAAACGCCCGTGTATATGCCCGTCGGCACGCAAGCTACCGTAAAGGGTGTGTTTCCAAGGGACTTGGAAGAGGCTGGCTCGCAAATTATTTTGTCCAACACCTACCACTTGTATATGCGTCCTGGTGACGAAATCGTAAAGCAGGCAGGGGGCTTGCACAAGTTTATGAACTGGAACAAGCCTATTTTAACGGATAGTGGCGGTTTCCAAGTCTTTTCGCTTGGCAATTTGAATAAAATTACCGACGAAGGGGTGCAATTTTCGTCGGCGGTGGACGGCAGTAAGCATTTCTTTACCCCCGAAAAGGCAATACAGGTAGAACAAAACTTGGGCGCGGATATCATTATGGCGTTCGACGAGTGTAGCGAATACGGCTATACGCACGCGCAAGCGCGCTCGGCTATGCTCCGTACGGCAAAGTGGTTAGAACGGTGCTATGCGTTCCACGACAAGCCCGAACAAGCGCTCTTTCCGATTGTGCAGGGGAATATGTATAAAGATTTGCGCGCGGAAAGCTTGGAACGAACGCTCCCGTACGTTAAACACGGGATTGCGATAGGGGGCTTGTCCGTAGGCGAGCCCAAGCCTTTGATGTACGAACTTTTGGAAGATTTACAGCCTAAGCTCCCCACGGACGTTCCGCGGTATTTGATGGGCGTAGGCTCGCCCGATTGTTTAATCGAAGGCACGCTCCGTGGGATTGATATGTTCGACTGTGTGCTTGCTACCCGTATTGCGAGAAACGGTACGGCAATGACTTCGCGCGGTAGAGTGGTGGTGAGAAACGGCAAATACAAAGCGGATTTTTCACCTTTGGACGAAGAGTGCGATTGCTATTGCTGTCGGCATTACACCAAGGCGTACCTGCGCCATTTAATCAACACGGGCGAAATGTACGGGGCTATGCTGTTAAGCTTGCATAATATCACGTTTTTGCACAAGTTGATGAAAGGGATGCGAAACGCTATTTTAGGCGGTACGGTAAAAGAGTACGTCAAAAACTTTTACGAGAAATACGGCGGAGAAGGCAAGTGGTAAACACGGTACAGGTACGCGTTGAACGCGTACACGGCTAAGGGAAAACACATTTTTGTCGAAAAGGACAAAATGAAAAATGCGTGAAATGGAAAAATTTAACGATTTTTCCCAAAAAACGCTTGCCAAAACGCATAAAAAAGGGTATCATTATAACATAAATAGAAATTTCGGCTTAGCCGAAAATGAAGGAGAAAATTATGATTTTTAATTTGTTGACGTCTCAATCGAGTGGCGGTGCAGGCGGTGGGAATAACTATTCGTCGTTGATTATGCTTGGGATTATGGTGGTTGCGATTGTGTTGCTTTTGGTGTTCAACCGTCGTTCCAACAAGAAAAGACAAGAAGAAACGCAAGCTATGCTCAACGCGATTAAGCCTGGTAACAAGGTGAAGACTATCGGCGGTATTTGTGGTATCGTTGTAGAAGTTTGCCCCGACGATAATACGTTCGTTTTGGAAACGGGTACGGAAGCAAGCGGTAAATCGTTTTTGAAGTTTGATATGCAAGCGGTATATCAAACGGACGCAGTAGTGGAAAAAGCACCCAAAGAGGAAGAAAAACCTGCGGACAAAGTAGAAGAAAAACCCGAAGAAAAGCCTGCTGAACCCGCAGAAGAAAAAGCGGAAGAAAAGGTAGAAGAAAAGGTTTCCGAAGATAAAGAATAATGCTATTCTAAAAACAAACGCCTTCGCATACGATAATGCGGAGGTGTTTTTCGTATGAATAGAGAAGAAAGCGTAGGAGAGAACGTATTGCAAGTGATAAAGGGCACGGGGTTTGCGCTGGTGTTTTCGTTGGTATCGGCGTTGTTGTTTGCGCTATTGCTTAGGTTTACCTATATTCCCCAAACGATAATATATCCCGTCAATCAGCTGTTAAAAAGCATAGCTATCGTCGTGGGGACGTTGGTGTGCGTGCGCGGAGAGAAGGGATTTTTGAAAGGGGGCGGTATTGCGCTTGCTTTTACGGCGCTGTCCTATTTGGCGTTTTCGGCAATCGGTGGAGATTTTTCGCTGTCGTGGATGATTGCCGTAGAGTTGTTGCTTTCCGTGATGACAGGGGTGATTGCAGGGTCGATTGCCGTCAATTTACGTAGAAACGGCTAAGAAAGGCAAAAAAATACCGTAAACCGCTTGCAATTTTCGTAAAAGTGTATTATAATAAAGGCAACAATAAAAAGCATAGGAGAAAAACGCTATGATTAAAACGATTGCAAAACCCACGGAAAAGAAAGTAACCGCTTGCGGTGAATGTAGAAGCACCTGCCAATCGGCTTGCAAAACGAGCTGTACGGTTGGTAATCAATCCTGTGAAAGAGTTACGCGCGAAACGAAAATCGACCGCGAATAATTATTTAACGTACATAAACGGGAACGGAAACGGCGTATTTGAAACAAGTACGCCGTTTTTAGTCCGTCGTAGAGAGAAAAACAATGATACATATTTTTAGTTATCGAGATAAAAATTACATATACGACGTGGGTAGTGGTAGCTTGCACGAATGCGACAAACCCACCGCCGATTATTTGAAAGCCAAAGAAGAAGGCGCGGATATTGATATCACGTATATCACGGACGAGCAGGTGGCGGAAATTATTGCCGACACGCAGGCGCTTAAAGAGCAGGGGCTTTTGTATAAGGACGAAGTGAAGGCGTACCCGATGAAAAGCGGGGATATTAAGGCGCTTTGTATTCATATTTGTCACGACTGCAATTTCCGTTGCAGATACTGTTTCGCAGACGAAGGCGCGTACCATAACAAGCGCGAGAGTATGTCCTTGGAAACGGCGAAAAAAGCAGTGGATTTCCTAATTGCCAACAGTGGAAACAGAAAGGTTTTGGAAATGGACTTTTTCGGCGGTGAACCGCTGATGAATTTGGAAGTCTTAAAACAAACGGTGTACTACGCCAAAGAACAGGGCGCAAAGTACGGAAAGAAATTCTTGTTTACGACGACGACCAACGCGCTACTTCTCAACGACGACGTTATCGAATTTTTCAATGCGGAAATGGAAAACGTCGTACTTTCGTTGGACGGGAGAAAGGAAGTTCACGACGCCATTAGAAAGAGTATCAACGGCAAGGGCACGTTTGATTTGATTATCGATAAAATTAAGAAATTCATTTCCTTGCGCGGAACGAAGAGCTATTACGTGCGCGGTACGTTTACGGCGAAGAATTTGGATTTTTCACGCGACGTACTGTTTATTGCCGACCAAGGCGTGGACAGCATTTCGATGGAGCCCGTTGTGACGGACATTGAAGATTTGCAAATTCGTACGGAGCATTTGCCTGCAATCGAGCAGGAATACGAAAACCTTTGCGAAGCGTATTTACAGCGTTATAAACAAGGCAACGGCTTTAATTTCTTCCATTTCAATATCGATTTGGAAGGTGGACCTTGTCTTTCCAAGCGCGTTTCCGCGTGCGGTGCGGGAAACGAATATTTCTCCGTAATCCCCAACGGGGACTTGTATCCTTGCCACCAGTTCGCAGGGGATAAAGAGTTCCGTATGGGTAGCGTGTACGAGGGTATCACCAAACCCGAACTGCGCGAAAAGTTCAAAAACTCCTGCCTGTTTACCCGTAAAAAGTGTGAAAATTGCTTTGCGAAATTTATTTGTTCGGGCGGTTGCAACGCGAACAACTATCATTTCAACGGAGATATTGACGAGCCGTACGAAACGACTTGCGCTATGATGAAAAAGCGTGTGGAATGCGCGATGCACATTTTAGCGGAAAAGAAATTGCAAAACGAAAAAACGGACGTGTAATGCGGACGAAAAAAGGACGACCACGCGTCCGTCACTCCATACAGGGGTGGCGGACGCGTTTTTTTATCTTTTACGTAGTAAAAAACGGGTAAATTTCATAAAAAAAGCGTAAAAAGTTTTTAATATTCGCCTTGAAAACTTGACGGACGGCGTACAAATGGAGTATAATAAAAAAGTATTATTGTAAACTTTGGGGTATTCCCCCAAAATACACAGGAGGCACTCATGGGCAAAAAGAAATCGGTGGTATTGATGGTCTTACTTACCATCGTAATCGTCGTGCTTTGCGCGCTCGTTGCGTTCCCGTCCGTTCCGCTTGGCGAAATCAATAGATGGAGCCCGATTGCGGAGAGATACGACTTCGGCGCAGACCTTGGCGGTGGGTATTATACCTACTACTATCCCCAAGGCGTAATTTCGGAAACGGTGTACGTGGAGAACCTTTCCGCCTTGGAAGGGGAAGAAGCTGACGAATATGAAGACTCGTACAAGAAATTTAACGGCTTGTACCTTTCGACGGACGTAGATGACGGCGTGTTAAATGCAGACGGCGAAGTAACCGAAACGTTTAAGACGGAATTTGAAAAGCTTGCGAAAGAAGTCAACAACCGTTTTGAGAAGAAAGGGTATTCGGCGTACCGCGTAGCGGTAGTGGACGATTATGCTCTCCGCGTAGAAGTTCCTAAATCGGAAAGCCAAGTATCCGAAGTGTTTACGCAACTTTCTAAAACGGGCGCGCTGACCATTGAAAAGGGTGGCGAGCTGGTTGACGAACTTAAAGAAGAAGACGTAACCGTAAGCGATTTGATTAGCGGATTTTCCGTTGCGACGAAATACAAGGCTACCTATTTAAGCGTGAAATTCACGTCCAAGGGTAAAGCGATGGTTTCCCGTGTGAAATCGGAACTTAGCGAATCTTCCGCAGGGAGCGAATCGGCAACGACGCTGGATATTAAGCTTGACGGCGCAACGGTAGTATCCATCTACAAGGACGCGATTGTTAGCGGAAACGGCGAAGCCCGTCCTATGGCTCTTGACCAAACGGAAGGCCACCGCATTGAAACGTATTCGATTATGCTCAACTCCGTTTTGGATAACGAATACGAAATTTCGTTTAGCGACGTAAGCGATATCCGCACGTTCTCTCCCATTTACGGTAGCGCAGTGGTAACGCTTTTGTATATCGCACTCGGCGTAAGCTTGCTTTTGGCGTTGGTTCTTCCTATCGTGAAGATGGGTAGATTTGGCGTCGTAAGCGCATACGGTACGCTTTCGTACTTTATCGTAGCAGGCATTTGCTTTAAGTATATTACGGGTGGCGTGTTCGAATTCTCGTTGGGCACGGTATTCGTATTCCTTGCAGGACTTGCGGTAATGAACGTATTGCAAATGCAACTGTATGGTGCGATTAAGAAGGAATTTGACCTTGGTAAAACGGTAGAATCGTCCGTAAAAGGCGCGTACAAAAAGACCATTTGGGGCGTTGTGGACGTGTACGTTGTGTTGCTCCTTGCAGGAATCGTGTTGTTGTTTGCGGGCGCAGGCTTGTTTACTATGGCGTTGCAAGCGATTATCTGTATCGTAACGGGCGCGTTCTGTAACCTGCTTTGGCTTCGCGGAATTAACTATACGTTGCTTTCCGCAAGCAAGGACAAGTTCAAGTATTTCCGCTTTGTAAGGGAGGATGATGACGATGACGAATAAGTGTATATCCAAAACCATCCACAAGGGCTTGTGGTTTAGCATAATCGTCGGCGTTGTGCTGGTTCTCTCTATCGTCTTTTCCGTTATCTTCGGCGTGAACTACGCGGCGAACGTAGGTGACGACAAGACGTTGACGGTAAAAATGGAAACGTTCTTCTACGATAACAAGTTGGAAGAGTTGGAAGACGCCTGCAAAGACGAATTTGATAAGCAAGGCTTGAAAGTAAACTACACCTACTACGGCGAAATGTCGGGTATGAACTGTGAAGTGATGTACGTGTTTGAAAACGCGTCGGACGAAAAGTTGCAATCGGCAAAAGCGGAAATTCTTTCGCTTATCGATACCAACACGGCGGACGGTGGCGTATGGCACGGCTACGTTATGCGCGTTACGACGAGCTCGGAAAATGCAAACGCTATTCCTTCGTCTTACACGGTAAAGGCGACGATTGTTGCGGTTGTACTCTCGTTGGTAGTAGGCATTTACGTGGCGATTCGCTACGGCGTATGGAAAGGGGTTATCGCTTGTGTTGCGCCCCTTATGGCTATGGTATTTAGCGCGTCGATTATCGTGCTTACGCGTATTCCTTTCACGACGTCCGTGTTCTATGCTGTTGCGGTAGGCGGTTTGCTTGCCGAAGTATTTACCGTGCTCACCCTTTCTAAGATGCGCGGTGCGGACGAAAACGAAAAGGGCGAACAACTTGTCGTAAACGGCGTGGCTTGCAAAGAAATGCTGTATATCGGGCTTGCGCTTGGCGTAGCGTTATTGCTCGTCGGCGTAATTGCAACTTGGCCGGTACGTTGGTTTGCGCTTTGCGCGTTGATAGCGTTGGATACGGCGTTGTACGTCAACTTGTTCGTCGTACCTTACGCTTTACTCATCGTGCAAAAGTGTGCAGATAAGAAAGCGGAAAGCAAGACGGCGTCGGGCTACGTTGGTGCACAAAAGAAAGAAGATAGCAAAGAATAATTTTTGAGCAACCGAATGAAAAGGGCGGGGTGGAGGCAATAAAAATTGTTTCGCCCCGCCGTTTTTTATTAAAACAGGCAATTTACGGTAATTTTACGTAGGAGAAAGAGATGAAAAAAGTCGTTCCCGAATACGCATATTCGGCTGAACAACTGCATACCATTTCCGCCCTTGCTCAGCAAACGGGTTTGTCGGAAAACGTCACGTGCATTTTGTACGGGCGTGGTTTTGACACGGCGGAAAAAATCCGTACGTTTATGCACCCGTCCAAAAAGAATTTCCTTTCCCCGTTTTTAATGCGCGGTATGCAAGAAGCGGTGGAGATGCTGAAAGACGCAAGGGACGAGGGCAAGACGGTTGCCGTATTTGGGGATTACGACGCGGACGGTATTTGCGCTTTGGCAATTATGTATTACGCCTTGCGTGAATACGGAATTGAGCCGTATATCTACGTTCCCGAACGCGCGGACGGGTACGGGCTTTCCATAGAAGCCATAGACCGCATTTTTGAAGAGTGCAACCCCGAACTATTTATTACGGTGGACTGCGGTATTTCCTGCGCAAAAGAAGCGCAATACATTTACGAGCTGGGTTCGGACGTAATCGTTACCGACCACCACGAATTGCCCGAAGTATTGCCCGATTGCGTCATTATCAACCCTAAACTTGCGGACGATTATCCCTACGATAACCTGTGCGGGGCAGGGGTTGCCTTTAAGCTTGCGTGCGCGCTTATCGGGGAAAAGGCGTACGAATATTTGGATTTTGCGACGCTTGCCACGGTGGCGGACAGCGTACCCCTTTTAGGGGAAAACAGGGATATCGTAACGGAAGGGTTACGGCTTTTTAATACCAAGCTCCGTCCTTGTTTTGCAGGGCTGTTGAATAAGACGTACGACGGCGTTACGGCGCAAAGTTTGGCGTTTAATATTGCACCGCGCGTCAATGCGGCAGGGCGTATGGGCGACGCGTATTCGGCGTTTGCGCTGTTTACCGCGGAAAAGGAAACGGAAATATATGATTTGACGGTGAAATTGTGCGCGTATAATAGCGAACGGCAAAAATGCTGTGACGACTTATACGTGTCCGTCAAACAAAAACTTAAAGCCAAAGGCGCGTACGGCAACGTAATTATGCTGTCGGACGAGGGCTGGAATACGGGCTTTGTCGGTATCGTGGCCGCGCGAATTGCGGAAGAATTTAATAGACCGACTTTGCTGTTCGTGCATAACGGCGATATGCTGAAAGGCAGTGCGAGAAGTATCGACAGCATCAATATTTTTACGGCGCTGAAAAACTGTTCGCAGTACATTGAAGAATTCGGTGGGCACGCACAAGCGGCTGGCGTCAACGTGCATATTGATAAATTCGACGAGCTGGAACGCGCGCTCAACGAAGAAATAGCAAAGACGTACGATAGCGACGCGTTTGAACAAAAGGTATTCGTCAGCGAACAAGTGGATAGCCGTTTCTCCGAAAAGTTTGCCAAAGAATTGATGGCGTTAGAACCGTACGGGGTGGGAAATAGAAAACCGCTGTTTAGTATTTCGGCAAGTAGCTGTTCGGTGCGCCCTATCAAAACGGCGTCTCCGCACTTATCGATAAAGAGCGACTATATCGAGCTGACCTATTTTTCGGGAATTAAGCACCAAAAAATTATCGAAAGCGACGTAAAAAAGCAAATCGTATTCGACGTATCCGTGTCCACGTATAAGGGCAGGGAATATATCAAAGGTATCGTGCGCGATTTGCTGTACGACGGGCGCACGGGCAGGAATACTGCCGACGGTATTTTTTCTAACGCCATTGCAGGGTTTTACGCTCCGTCCGTTTCGGCGGAAATACGGGAGCTGTCCTTGGCGGAAACCAAAGAATGGATTGCGAAAAAGCGCAAGGAGTGCCGTTACGGATTGTGTTTAATTGCAACGGACAGGCGCACGCTCCGCGCGTTTGAAGAAGTGGAAAACTTGCCGTGTGATTTGTTTTATCCTGCATCTAAAAACGTGGATAACGCAGTGCTGGTTGCCCCCAAAGAAGACGTGGACTTGTCTATGTATAGGGATATCGTATTCTTGGATAAACCGCCACGAATATATATCCAAAGTTTAGCGGGAAGAACGGTGTACGTCAATCGCGATATCAGTGGCGAAAAGATGTTTGAAACGCTTACGGCGTCGCGCGAAACGCTACTTTCCGTGTATTCGGCTTTGCGAAAGGATTTTGCCTCGCTTTACGGGGAAACGGCGGAAGAAGTGGCGCAAAGCTGTGACGGGCTGGGCTTTGAAAAACGGGAATTTATATTCGCGTTGAAGGTGTTTGAAGAGCTGGGTTTGGTAGCGTTTGAAAATGGGAAATTGACGGTGTACCGCGGTGTAAAAGCGGAACTTACCGATTCGGCGTTATATAGAAAAGTATTGACTTTGGCAAAGGCGTAAACGAGGTGGACGATGCTTGCGACTTGGGAAAAATTTGGACAACTGTACGATAAAGAGGACTGTGAGAAGCTCCGCAAAGCGTACAAATATACCGAACAAATGCATATCAACCAAAAACGCGCCTCGGGTGAACCGTATTTCGTACACCCCTGTGCGGTAGCTTGCATTTTGATGGATTTGGGGTTGGATTGCGCGACGATTACAGCCGCGCTTTTGCACGACGTGATTGAAGACACGTCCGCAACCGAAGAAGACGTCAAGCGCGAGTTTGGGGAAGAAGTGCTGATGCTTGTTAGCGGTGTTACCAAGTTGGAACGCACCGTATATACGTCCACGGAAGAGGCGGATGCGGAGAATTTTAGAAAAGTGTTCGTTGCGATGGCAAAGGACGTGCGCGTAATTATTATTAAGCTTGCAGACCGCTTGCATAATATGCGTTCGTTGAATTTCTTGTCGTACGAACGCCAACAACGCATTGCAAAAGAGACGTTGGATATTTATGCGCCCCTTGCAGGACGGCTGGGTATTTCGCAAATTAAGTGCGAACTGGAAGACTTGTGTTTGAAATATCTCGACCCCGAATCGTACGTATATTTGGCGTATAATATCAACGCGCAACTTTCCGAACGAAAAGAATTTGTCAACCAAATCGTAGAAGAAATCAAAGAAACGATGAAACAAAACGGGGTGGAAGGGGAAGTGTTTGGACGCCCCAAGCATTTCTATTCCATCTATAAAAAGATGAAAAATAAGGGCAAAACGCTCGACCAAATTTACGATTTGACGGCGGTGCGCATTATCGTGCAAAACATCAAGGAATGTTACACGGTACTCGGCTCTTTGCACGAAAAGTGGAAACCTATGCCGGGGCGCATTAAGGACTATATTGCAACCCCTAAGCCCAACAAATATCAGTCGTTACACACGACGGTTATGACCAGCTTTGGACAACCGTTTGAAATTCAAATCCGCACCGAAGAAATGCACAAGATAGCCGAATTCGGTATCGCGGCGCACTGGAAATACAAGGAAGGCAAAGGCGAAGCCAACAACGACTTGGAAAACCGCTTGGACTGGCTCCGCGGTATTATGGAATGGCAGGGTGATTTGAAGGACTCGAAAGAGTTTATCGACGCTTTGAAAACCGAACTGTACAGCCACGACTTACTCGTATTCACTCCGCGTGGAAAAATTATTTCTCTTGCGCCCGATTCGACGCCTATCGACTTTGCTTATGCGATTCACTCGGAAGTAGGGAATCACTGTACGGGGGCGAGAGTCAACTCGAAAATCGTACCGCTGACGACAATACTTCAAAACGGGGACGTGGTGGAAATTATTACTTCTCCCAACTCCAAAGGTCCGTCGAGAGACTGGCTGAAAATTGTCAAATCCCCCAGTGCAAAAGCCAAAATTAAGCTATTCTTCAAAAACGAACGCAAGGAAGAAAACGTGCGTTTGGGACAAGCCAAACTGGAAGAAGAAGCGAAGAAACGCGGTTACGCGCTTTCTACTATTCTTACCGACGAAAGCTTTAAGCGGATATCCGAACGGTTTTCGTTTAACGAACTGGACGAAATGTACGCGGCGGTGGGCTACGGCTCCGTGTCCGTCAACCAAGTCTTGTTCAAACTTATCGATTTTTACCGCAAAGTTACCCCCCAACCTTTGGAAATCCGTTCGGGCGACGGGGTAAAGAAAAACGAAGGCGGTGTGCTTATTAACGGGCAGGCAGGTATGCTCGTGCACTTTGCAGGGTGCTGTTCGCCCGTACCAGGTGACGAAATTATCGGCTTTACGACGCGCGGTAGGGGTACGGTTATCCACCGTGCGGACTGTCCGAATATGAAAAACGCAGAAAAGGGGCGTTTGCAGTCTGCGTCTTGGAAACTGGAAGCCGGCGCGAAGAAATTGTATAACGCCCACATTTCTATCCGTGCAAGCGACCACGGTGCGGCGATTGCCGTGCTTTCGCAGGTGGTTGCCGATTTGAAACTCTCCATTACCGCCATTAACGGACGCTTGGATAAAAACCGCAGTGCGGTGCTTGACGCGTCCATCTCCATTTCGGACGGCAACGAAGTGGAAATGCTGATTAAGAAATTGCAAGCGGACAATCGCATTTACGAAGTGCACCGTACCACTTCGCTCTCGTAAGGGGGAATTATGCAAATTACGAAAATCTATCCGCGCGGTTTTGCGTCTAACTGCTACGTGATAACTGCGGACGGCAAGAATTGTATTGTCATCGACCCTGCGCAAAAACGGGTGGAAAGCGAACTCATCAAGCTGGGGCTTACCCCCAAATACGTACTGCTTACCCATTGCCATTTCGACCACGTGGACGGCACGAAAGCGTTGCAAGATTGCGGAGCAAAAGTGCTGTGTTCGGCGGTAGAAAAACCGTTTATCGGTACGGCGGTGGATTTATACGACGCGTTTGGCGCGCCTCGTACTCCGTTTGCCGTTGACGATACCTTTTTAGACGGCGAAACGAAAGAGCTTTGCGGAATACGAATTACCGCACTCATCACCCCAGGGCACACGGCAGGGAGTTGTTGCTATCTCGTGCAAGCGGACGGGCAAAAGTACCTGTTTACGGGCGATACGCTGTTTGCAGGCAGTATCGGCAGGACGGATTTTCCTACGGGAAGCGGAGCGGATATGCAGGCGAGCTTGGCGCGGTTAAACGCGTTGCAAGGGGATATGCCCGTGTATGCAGGGCACGAAGAAGATACCACTTTGGAGACGGAAAGAAAACACAATCCGTTTATGTAAATGATACTTGATACGAACTGTCCATTTTTAGAAAACGAACTGTTGGACGTGGCGCGCCTGTTTAAGGAACGCCCCCAAACGATTACGCACGCCTTTCATTTTGAAGGGGGTGTGTTTTCTAATGCGTTTACGGTGGACGGACAGGCATTTGCCTTTGAAGATAGCGATAACGTCACAAACGAGCTGGAATACAAACGCTTGGAACGGCGTTTTGCCAAGCTCCGTTTGTATGAAATTTTAAGCGAAAAATACGGCGTAAAAATGCCGTGGGGCGCGCTGACGGGGATTCGCCCCACCAAGCTTGCCTACAGCGAATTAGAGAAGGGAAAGCCCTTTCAACCGCTGTTTGAAAAGATGGGCGTACAAGCGGAAAATATCCGTTTGATTGCGGACATTTTAGACGCGCAAAAGGGAATATATCAAAAGCGTGACGGCAACACCGACGTGTTTATCTCGTTGCCGTTTTGCCCTACCAAGTGCGCGTACTGTTCGTTTATCACCGCGCCTATTGAAAAAACGAAAACGTACGTACCTGCCTACCTGCAATCGCTGAGAAAGGAGCTGTTATCCGCGGTGGATAGCGTGGGAAATTTGCGTAGCGTATATATCGGGGGCGGAACGCCGTTTGCGTTAGATACGGACGATTTAGAGCAGGTACTGAAAGCGACTGCGCCCATTTTGGCGTTAAACACTGCGGTGGAATACACGGTGGAAGCAGGTAGACCCGACGTATTTAGCGAAGATAAGTTGAAACTACTCAAAGACTACGGCGTAAACCGTATTTGTATCAATCCGCAAACGTTCGACGGGGAAACGCTGAAAAAAATCGGAAGACGGCACACGGTAGAGCAGTTTTACGAAGCGTACGAAATGGCGGAGAAATACCGATTTACCGTCAATATCGATTTAATCGCAGGGTTGGAAGACGAAAGCGTAGAAACGTTTTTACAAAGCGTAAAACGCGCGGTGGCTACGGGCGCGGAAAATATTACGGCGCATTGTTTGTCCTTGAAATCGGGGGCGAAGTTAAAGGAAGAAACGTCCTATTTGGAAAACGACCGCGTCTCGCAAATGGTCTTGGGTTCGCGCGAAATTTTACGAAACGCAGGGTATGAGCCGTACTATACGTATCGGCAAAAATACCAGGCGGGGAATAACGAAAATACGGGCTGGACGAAACGGGGCAAAGCGTGCGTGTATAACGTGGACGTTATGGAAGAAACGGCGGATAATTTAGCGGTGGGGGCAAACGCGGTTTCCAAGCGCGTATATACGGATAAAGGATTGATAGAACGTATGGCAACGCCCAAGGACTTGCCTACGTATTTGGGCAAGATAGACGAAATTATCCAAAAAAGACGGAAATTTTTCGAATAAGGCGGTCAAAATCGTTTACATTCTTAAAAGAATGTGTTAAAATAGGAATAACGGTTGCAAAGAGAATCGAATCTCCACGTTTCCCTTTGCTACGCGAGATACTTTCCATAGGAGGATAAAAGCAAATGGATAAAAACGAAATTATTGCAAAACACGCTACTCACGAAGGCGACACGGGTTCTCCCGAAGTGCAAATTGCACTTTTGACGTACAGAATCAATCACCTTAACGAACACTTGAAGGCACACAAGCAGGATAACCACTCCCGTCGTGGGCTTTTGAAAATGGTTGGTAAGCGTCGTGGCTTGCTCGATTATCTTAAAGAAAAAGATATTGCAAGATATAGAGCAATCGTTGAAGCTTTGGGGCTTCGTAAATAATGTAAAGCGCGAAAGGGCGAGTGTTTTAACTCGCTCTTTTTCGTGGAAAAAACTCTCAAAAAAACGCACTTGCCCTTGGCATGGGGTTTGGACGGGCTATGAGAGTATATCCGTTCTCGCGTAGGGCGCAAAACGGACAAGAACAAAAAAGAATAAGAGAAAAAGGAGAATTTTTACTATGCCAGATTTAAGTTTAGCAAGACAATTCAAGACGGATTACGCGGGGAAAGAATTAATCGTAGAAATCGGTAAATATGCCGAACAAGCGAACGGCGCGTGTTTGGTACGCTGTGGAGATACGGCGGTACACGTAAGCGTTTGTATGTCCGAAACGGCAAGAGAAGGAATGGACTTCTTCCCCCTTTCCGTAGATTATGAAGAAAAGATGTTCGCCGTAGGTAAAATCCCCGGCGGTTTCAAAAAGAGAGAAGGTAGAGCAAGCGATAAGGCTATTTTGACCAGCCGTCTTATCGACAGACCTATCCGTCCTTTGTTCCCGAAAGGCATTTTCAACGACGTAGTCGTTGTAGCTACCGCGCTTTCGGTTGACCCTGATATTTCGCCCGAGCCCCTTGCAATGCTCGGTTCGTCTATCGCACTTTCTATTTCCGATATTCCTTGGGCAGGCCCTACGGGTTCGGTAGTTGTAGGTTGCGTAGATGGTAAGTACGTGATTAACCCCAACGTGGAAGAACGCGCAAAGAGCACCATTCATCTCAACCTTGCAGGTACTTCCGATGCAATCCTTATGATTGAAGCAGGCGCAAACGAAGTTACCGACGCGGAAATGGTTGGCGCGATTATGTACGGCCACGAAGAAATTAAAAAGGTTTGCGCTTGGATTGCGGATATCGCAAAAGAAGTGGGCAAGCCCAAGAAGGAAATGGAATTCTACCATATCCCCGAAGACTTGGATAACGCAGTAAAAGCTTACGGCTACGACAAGTTATTCAACGCTTTGGATACGACGGATAGACAAGAAAGACAAGCAAGACAAGCGGAAGCGGAAAAGGAAATTATCGAACATTTCGCAGATATCTATCCCGACCAAATCCGTGAAGTAAAAGATTCCATTTACTATATCGTAAAAGGGATTGTACGCGCTAAGATTTTCGAAGGTAACCGTCCCGACGGTAGAAAGTTGGACGAAGTTCGTCCTATCTGGTGCGAACACGGCGTATTGCCCAGAGTACACGGCTCGGCAGTATTTACGCGTGGTCAAACGCAAGCACTCACGACCTGTACGCTTGGTATGCTTAACGAAGCACAACGTATGGAAGGGCTTGACGAAGAAGAAGAAAAGAGATATATGCATCAATACAACTTCCCCGGCTATTCGACGGGCGAAGCAAAGGCTCTTAGAAGCCCTGGTCGTCGTGAAATCGGTCACGGTGCGCTTGCAGAACGCGCGCTCGTTCCCGTAATTCCCGACGAAAGCGAATTCCCTTACGCTATCCGTGTGGTATCCGACATTATGTCGTCCAACGGTTCGTCGTCTATGGCATCCGTTTGCGGTTCGACGATGGCACTTATGGATGCAGGCGTTCCTATTAAAGCTCCCGTTGCAGGTTGCGCTATGGGTCTTGTTAAAGACCAAGAAACGGGCAAGTACGTGATTATGACGGATATCCAAGGCTTGGAAGACTTCCTTGGCGATATGGACTTTAAGGTGGCAGGTACGGACAAGGGGATTACCGCTATCCAAATGGATATCAAGATTAAGGGTATCAGCGAACAAATTATGCTTGACGCAATTGCAAAAGCACAACTTGCAAGAAAGCATATCCTTGGCAAGATGCTCGAATGTATCCCTGCAGTTAGCGACAAGTTGTCCGACTATGCACCTAAGATTATCACGTTCCAAATCAACCCTGAAAAGATTGGCGACGTGGTTGGTAAGCAAGGTAAAGTGATTAACAAGATTATCGAACAAACGGGCACGAAAATTGATATCGAAGAAGACGGTACGGTATGCGTGGCTTGCTTTGGCGACGTGGCAAACGCAAACCGCGCGAAAGCGATTATTCAATCGATTGCACACGACCCCGAAGTGGGCGATATGTTCGTAGGCGTGGTTGTACGCATTTTGTCTAAGGTAGGCGCGTTTGTAGAATTCGCACCTGGCAAAGACGGTATGATTCACATTTCCAAGCTTTCCGAACAACGCGTAAACCAAGTAGAAGACGTACTCAATATCGGCGATAAAGTAAAGGTAGAAATTATCAAAATCGGCGAAAAGGGTATCGACTTGCGCTTGCTTGAAAAAATGGACTAATTTATAATGCGAAAACGCCGACCTATGGTCGGCGTTTTTTCATTTAGATATTGACAAATGTTACGCCGTGTTGTATAATACTAAGGTATAGGAGAATACTTATGAAAATCTCGTTGATTATTCCTTGTTATAACGAAGAAGAGTCCTTGCCTGCCTTATATACGGCAATTCAAGACGTGGCGAAAACAATGAAAAAGTATGAGTTTGAGCTACTGTTTATCGACGACGGCTCTAAGGATAACACGTTGAAAATGTTGAAAGAATACGCGGAGTCGGACAAGCGTGTAAAGTACTTGTCCTTTTCGCGGAATTTTGGCAAGGAATCGGCAATGTATGCAGGATTTTGCAACGCCACGGGCGACTTTGTGGCGGTTATGGACGCGGATATGCAAGACCCGCCTTCGTTATTACCGCAAATGATGGAAATTATCGAAGGGGGAGAATACGACAGCGTGGCAACGCGTCGTGTTACGCGCCAAGGCGAACCCAAAATTCGTTCGTTTTTTGCACGGGGCTTTTATAAGCTTATGGGCAAAATTTCCGACGTGGATATCGTGGACGGCGCGAGAGATTTCCGTTTGATGACGCGCGCTATGGTAGATGCGATTGTGTCTATGAACGAAGTCAACCGCTTTTCCAAGGGCATATTCGGTTGGATAGGGTTTCGCACGTACTGGCTTCCGTACGAAAACGTGGAACGCGTGGCAGGCGAAAGCAAATGGAGTTTTTGGAAATTATTAAAATATTCAATGGACGGCATTATCGGGTTTTCGGATACACCGCTTAAAATTGCGTCGTGGAGTGGGATTTTCTTCACGTTCCTTTCGGTGATTGCAATGCTTGTCGTATTTATCAAGGCTTTGGCGTTTGGCGACCCCGTTGCAGGTTGGCCTTCGACCATTTGTATTATTTTACTCGTGGCAGGCGTACAGCTGTTTTGCTTGGGGATTATGGGACAGTATATCTCTAAAATTTTCAGGGAAAGCAAACGTCGTCCGCAGTATATTATCAAAGATACCAACAAAAAAGACGTCGTAAGAAAGTAACGCGCTCTTTGCGCGTGTGGTGCGTATGAACAAGGTTTTTAACGTTATTAAAAGGTGTATGCCGTATATTTTGTTATTGCTGTTTTCTTGTATAGGAAACAGCCTTGTTTTTGACGCAGGTTTGAACAGGGGCGACGATTATTATTTCCACACCGCGAATATGTTAGACGAGTATCAAGCGTTATTAGACGGCAAAGGCTTTTTAGAAATTAGCGGTAACCTTGCGACGGGCTTAGGGATAGGGAAAGGGTTGTTTTATTCTCCGTTATCCCACCTTACCGTGGCGCTCGTGGCGGTGTGTTTCCGTGTGTTCGGCTTGTCCTTGGTAGGGGCGTATAAGCTGGTTTTGGTCGGCTCGGTATTTTTGTCGGGCGTATTTGCTTACCGCTTTGCCTCGCGTTTTACCAAGGGGAATACGATAGCTTCGCTCTTGGCTGGCGCGTGTTTCGTGCTGTACCCGTACAGGGCGTTCGACGCGTTTTGCAGGTTAGCGTTTGCCGAGGCGTTTTGTTTCCCGTTTTTGCCGTTGTTCTTTATGGGCTTGTACGATATCGTGCATTTGGACGGAAAGACAAGGCTGATGCCTTTTATAGAAGTGGCAATCGGCGGGGCAATGCTGTATTTGTCGCATAATATTACCGCTTTGTACGCTTACGTGTTTGGGGCGTTGTATTTGTTAGTGGGCGTGCGTGCCATTTTTAAGCAAGTAAAAAACTGGCGGTTTTGGACGTACGCTTGCGGAGCAATCGTGCTTTTAATAGGGCTTACCGCCGTAACGTTATTTACGCAAATGGAACTGCTTTCCACTAAGATATACACCATTAGCGACGGAAAGAGTATGTGGACGGACGTGGAAACCGTCGTGGGGCGCACGGGCGAACAATGGGATTATTCGGGCTTTTTGAATATCGTTTGGCTGAGTAAAAACGGGGTTAAACCGTCCCTTTTATACACGGGCATTATTTTATATATCGTTGGCTGTGCGCTGTGCGTGGTGGCGGACGTATTATTAGAAAAAGTGCGAGTGCTCCGTAAATATTATTTGCACCGTTTTATCGCAGGCGCGGTATTGTTTGTTATCGTTTCGCTGACGGCAAGGCGGTTGGAAGTGTATCTTGGTGCAGTGGTGTTTTACGTGTTGTATCTCGTCGTGGCGTTTGCTAAGGACACGGAGCAAGACCACGCGGATAAGCTGTATAAAAACGCGCTGTTTTGGTACGCCTTATGCGGAGTTATTCTTTTGTTAGTGGCAATGCAATCGGAAGGGCTTTGGAAAATTGTACCGCAGGCGTTTAGAAATATTCAATTCCCTTGGAGATTGTGGGCGCTCGTGCAGTTGTTTGCGTCCGTTTTGGTGGGCTTGCTTGCGCACTACTACGGCAATAAACGGGTGGCGGTGTGCGCGCTGGCAACCGTAGTGGGGCTGTGCACGGTAACGAATATGGCGTCGTATGAAAAACGCGTGAAGGCGAACTGGGAAACGGAAATTACCGAGTTATATTACGATAAAAATTCTTCCATAGGGCACAACAAGGAATACTGTCCGTTGATATTCCGTCAATCGGACTACGTGCCGAAATACGCAGGCTCGTTGTATTACGCCGTAAAGGCGAGATTACACAACGTCGGTGGGTACGACGAATATAGCGTTGCACCCGTCGTTTTGACAGGGCAAGGCACAATTGTCGTAAACGAGCGTTTTGCGCCTAAGTACGATATGCAAATTACCGTAACCCAAGACGCGTTGATACAAATGCCTCTGTTGTATTATCCAGGGTATGCCGTGCAAGCGATGGATGAAGACGGGAATACGCAAAAGATTGCCTATGAAAACGTGGACGGGCTAATCACGTTTACGCTGAGCGCAGGCACGTATAAAGTACGTACGGCGTACGAAGGAACGACGGCGCGCAAGGTGGGCGCGGTATATACGGGGATTAGCGCCGTGGGTATTGTCGTGGCGTTGGGCTTTGCCATAGCGACGGAAACGGAGCTTGGCAATCGCTTGCGGAAAAGAAAAAAGAAAGAAGAGAACGAATAAAATAACGGGCGACTGCTTTTGCAGTCGCCCGTAGTCTATTTAGTTATTTCTCGTGGACAGCCAAACCATAAGTACGGAAATATCCGCAGGATTGACACCCGAAATCCGACCTGCCTGTCCAAGGTTGAACGGGCGTATTTGTTCTAACTTTTCCCTTGCTTCCAAACGAAGCCCTAAAATTTTGCTGTAATCGATATCGTCGGGGAGCTTTCTATCTTCCAAGCGTTTGGCTTTATCAATTTGGTCTAAGCCACGTTTTAAGTACCCTTCGTAACGCACGGTGATTTCCGCCGTTTCTAAAACGTCCTTGCTATACTCGGTAAACACGTTAAAGTGGTTTACGATATCTTGTAAGGGGACGGAGCGTTTAATCATATCCGCGTAGGAAACGCTACCGCTCGTTTGGGTATAGCCGTAATTTGCCAAAAATGCGCTTGCGTCCTTTTGTGCTACCCGTGTACGCATTTGTTCTAACAGTTCTTCGTATTTTTGTTTACGGGCAAGGAATCTTTCGTATCGTTCTTTCGTGACAAGCCCCGTTTCTTTACCCTTTTCCGTTAAACGAAAATCGGCGTTGTCTTGGCGCAAACAAATGCGGTGTTCGGCACGCGACGTCATCATACGGTAAGGCTCGTCCGTGCCTTTGGTTACCAAATCGTCGATAAGTACGCCGATATACGCCTCGTCTCTGCGGAGTACGAAAGGGGGGAGTCCGCGGAGTTTCAAAGACGCGTTCAGCCCTGCCATAAGCCCTTGCGCCGCCGCTTCTTCATACCCCGAAGTACCGTTGATTTGCCCTGCGGTGTAAACGCCTTGTACTTTCTTAAATTCCAAGGTAGGCAATACGTCCAGCGTATTGATACAGTCGTATTCAATCGCGTAGCCGTAGCGGACGATATCCGCGTGTTCCAGTCCTGCCACGGACGAATACATAGCACGCTGTACGTCGTGGGGCATAGAAGTGGATAAGCCTTGCGCGTACACTTCCAAAGTGTCCGCGCCTTCGGGTTCTAAGAAAATTTGATGTCTGTCTTTGTCCTTAAAGCGTACTACTTTGGTTTCGATAGACGGGCAGTATCTCGGCCCTGTCGATTGAATAACGCCGTTATATAAGGGCGACCTGTCGAGATTTTGCATAATAATCTCGTGGGTGGTAAGGTTGGTGTAGGTAAGATAGCAAGGCATCTTATTTTCGGGGGGCGTATCGTGCATAAACGAGAAGGGATAAATATCCGTATCGCCGTTTTGAATTTCGCACTTGGAATAGTCAATCGTCCGTCCGTCCAGCCGTGCAGGCGTACCCGTTTTGAAACGGCGCACGTCAAAGCCTATATCGATAAGCGACTCGGTTAAATGGTTTGCAGGAGCGAATCCGTTAGGGCCTGATTTTTGTACTAAACCGCCCGTAATCGTTTCTCCGTTTAAGTACACGCCCGTACAAAGAATTACCGCTTGGCAAGTGATAATGCCACCGTACGTCGTTTGTACGCCCACGCACTCATTGTTTTCTACTAAAATTTTAGACGCTTCCGCTTGGATAATGCGAAGATTAGGGGTATTTTCCAACACCCGTTTCATTTCCCTGTGGTAAGCGTTTTTATCCGCTTGTGCGCGCAAGCTTTGCACCGCCGCGCCCTTGCCCACGTTGAGCATACGGATTTGCAGGGCGGTTTTATCCGCAACGATACCCATTTCCCCGCCGAGTGCGTCGATTTCACGCACCAAATGCCCCTTTGCCGTACCGCCGATAGAGGGGTTGCAGGGCAAAAAGGCTATGGCGTCCAAGTTAAGCGTCAAAAGCGCGGTGTTAATCCCCGTACGGGCAAGCGCAAGCGCCGCTTCGCAACCTGCGTGCCCCGCGCCAACGACAACCGCTTGGGCGGAATATTCTAAAAAAGTACCGTTCTCGTTCATCATGTTATTGTTTTAATACGATATTTTTAATATCGTCGATTTCCTTGGCGATTTTTTCGTTGAGTTGTTGCATTTTATCCATTTTATCGCGTGCGTACATAATCGTCGTGTGGTCACTACCGCCCAACGTTTTGCCGATAAAGTCTAAGGGTAAAGAGAGCATATCGCACATCAAGTACGCGCAAATTTGTCTGGCTTTTACGATATCCGCTTTTTTGCTTTTGCCAAGTAAGTCGTCCTTCGTTTGTTTGAAATACGAACATACCGCACCGATAATCTTTTCGGGGGTAACGTCTTCGGGTTCAGGATTTTCGTTTACCGCTTCGCTAAGCGCCGTCCTGGCAAGCTCTAACGAGATAGGCAGTT
This sequence comes from Clostridia bacterium, assembly GCA_017505945.1. GTDB lineage: Bacteria > Bacillota > Clostridia > Christensenellales > Borkfalkiaceae > Scatosoma. Next base: position 14,016 of record JAFVOG010000007.1, on the reverse strand, counting down.
CGTGCAAACGGCTTGCGAAAATGACTTTGTTTAATCTACCTTCCAAAGTACGCACGTCGTGCCCCGAATTACGGGATAAAAATTCCAATACGTCGTCGGGCAAAATACATTTCTTTTCCAACGCTTTGCGTTGCAAAATGGCAATTTTCGTTTCGGTGGACGGGGGTTGGATATCCACCGTCATGCCCCCCTCGAAACGGGTACGAAGACGGTCTTCCAAAGGCGTAATTTCCTTGGGGGGACGGTCTGACGTGAGTACGATTTGTTTGTTTTGCGCTTTGAGTTCGTTAAAGATATGGAAAAATTCTTCTTGGAGCTGAGTACGCGATTTCAAAAATTGAATATCGTCAATCATCAAAACGTCCACGTTGCGATAGCGCAAACGGAATTTTACGCTCGTCTTTTGCGTAATGGACGCAACGAACTCGTTTAAGAAGTTTTCACTGGTGGTATAAAGCACTTTGCGGTTGGGGTTTTGCGTAGCGATTTCGTTGGCGATGGCGTGCATAAGGTGGGTTTTTCCCAATCCCGATTCCCCGTAGATAAACAGGGGGTTAAACGCAACGCCGGGGTCTTTGGCAACCGCTTTCGCCGCCGAATACGCAAACTTGTTTGCAGGGCCTACGACAAACGAATCGAAGGTGCAGTTTTTCAAGATAGGACAGGACTGGAAGTTGTCCAAATCGTCGTCGCTATCTTCGTCCAAAGGATATTCTTCACTGCCTTCTACGTACAAGCGGAAATCCGTCAAACCCAAATTGCATTTTTCAATCGCTTCGCGCAGTTTTGTAGCGTGGTGCGTCATAATGACGTCCGCCGCCAAAGCGGAAACGGCTTTTAAGATGATTTTTCTACCGACGAGGTCAACGGGTTCTAACGGTTCAATGAACGTGGAAAAGGACGCACGGGTAATTAAATTTTCCGCGCGTTCGCTAATTTGTTTCCAGTAAAAGTTAAGTTGTGAATTTCCTGACATACTTTTATCCCCTTTGCAACGAATTTTGTAAAAGGTATTTTTACAAATGTGTGCGTATAACTTGAAATTTTCGTAATGATTTGCTATAATTATAATACAAAACGAAAGGAAAAGAAAGCAATTTCGACGGGCTTTTTTGAAGTTTATGAAAATAAAAAAATTATTACTTCAAAATTTTAGAAATTACGAAAACGAAACGTTTACGTTTGCGGACGGGTTAAACGTGCTGTTCGGCAAAAACGGACAGGGCAAAACCAACTGCGCGGAAGCGGTATTTTACCTTTGTACGGGCGCGTCGCTCCGTATCCGTCACGACAAACAACTGATTAAAGTGGGCGAGGAATACGCCAAAATTACGGCGGAGGCGGAAAATCGCTACGGCAACGTGACGATTGAGGCGGTGATTCACGAAAATAAACGCGAAATTCGGGTAAACGGTAGTAAAATTGCCAAAAACGCCGACTTGATGGGGCACGTCAACAGCGTGTTTTTCTCCCCTGGGGAGTTGCGACTTATCCAAGACGGACCTGACGAAAGACGTCGGTTTATGAATATATCCATTTCTCAAACTTCGCCGTCCTATTATACCGCGCTACTCCGTTATAATAAAATTCTCGACCAACGCAACGCACTTTTGAAAAATCCCGACTATTCACTCGTTTTAGACACCTTGCCCGTTTGGGACGAACAGCTGTGCAAATACGCGTCGATAATCGTTTGTAAACGCCGTGAGTTTTTGGAAAAGCTGGCTCCGCTTGCAAAACAAATGCACGCCTTTTTGACGGACGGCGCGGAAGAGCTGATTGTGCGTGCGGATAAACGCTACGTAGGAAATGAAGAAGAAGTGGCAAGTACGCTAAACGCAAGGCTGGCAAACGCGTATGAAAAGGATATGCGTTTAGGGTTTACTACCGTCGGTCCGCATAGGGACGATATCGACGTGCTTGTGGGTGGTTTGGACGCAAAAGCGTACGCTTCGCAGGGGCAAACGCGTACGTCCGCACTAGCGTTAAAGCTTGCCGAAGTGCAAATTTTTAAGGATATTTCAGGGGAATACCCCGTGTTAGTGTTGGACGACGTAATGAGTGAGTTGGACTTGCCGAGAAGAAAGAAACTTGTCGAGCATATCCAAGGTATGCAAACGCTGATTACCTGTACGCACACCAACCGCGTACTGTACGGAAAGTCGTGCAATAAAATCCGCATTGAAGGCGGTAAAATCAAAAGTTAAACGGTATATCCGTCCGTTTTTTCCGCATACTGCAATATGGGGAAAGGGGGACGGGTCTATGAGGAAAAAGATACTATTCCCGATAGCAATGCTGTTATCGGGGATTTTTTATATATTCCCTATGCAAGTAAGACGGGCAAACGGGGAAGAAGTTTGGAACACGCTATCGTCGTTTACTACGTATTTTAATGCAAACGACGTGGGCAGGTGTGAGAATATACGGGTAGCGAGCGAGCTGATAGACGGGGTGACGTTGCAAGCGTACGGAGAGTTTTCCTTTAACCAAACGGTGGGGCGGAGAACGGCGGAGTCGGGGTTTAAGCAAGCGAAGATTATCGTGAACGGAGAATACGTTTTAGGGGTAGGCGGTGGCGTTTGCCAAGTGAGTACGACGTTATATAATTCCGCTCTTTTATCGGGACTTACGGTGACGGAATTTCATCCGCATTCCTTGCGCGTGGGGTACGTCGAGCCGTCGCGAGACGCGATGGTGTCGTCGAGTAGCGATTTGAAATTGTTTAACCCCTATCCCTTTGCCGTACGGCTGTTTGCCAAGGCGGAAAAACAGAGCGTATGCGTGCGGTTTGCTGGGCAAGGGAAAGGGTACGAGTACGCCGTCGTCAGTCACGTTTTGGAAGAAACACCGCCACCTGCGCCTATCGTAAAAGACGGGGAAGAAGACGGCGTTTTGCGCGCGGAAAAAAACGGATTAAAAAGCGAGGCGTACTTTGAAACGTATAAAAACGGGGTATTGCTGTCGAGAAAACGATTGCGCAAGGACGTTTATTTGCCTATTCAGGGAATCGTCGTCAAAAAAATCGGAAATCCGCGCGATTAAATCTTGTCAAACGCTTGGCTTTTTATGAAAAAGATGGTATAATGAAAGGGAATAAAATCGGGGAGAGTTTGTCTATAAGACAAAGACGGTAAAATTCTCCGCAAGCAAAGGCAGGTTTTTATGGAAAGAATTCAATTGAAAGAACTGGGCAAAAACCTTTCGGCATACGACGGCAAAAGCGTCGTTGTTGCAGGTTGGGCGCGTACCATTCGCGATTCTAAGGCGTTTGGCTTTATCGAACTCAACGACGGGAGCTGTTTTAAGAGCACGCAAATCGTGTTCGAGCGGGCAAAGATAGAAAATTACGACGAAATCGCGCATACCAACGTAGGCGCGTCGTTGATTATCAAGGGCAAAGTGGAATTGACGCCCGAAAATAAACAACCGTATGAAATTAAGGCGGAAGAAATTACGGTAGAAGGGCAATCCACGCCCGACTATCCCTTGCAAAAGAAACGCCACTCCATTGAGTTTTTGCGTGAAATTGCATATCTTCGTCCCCGTACGAATTTGTTTGGTGCAACTTTCCGTATCCGTAGCGAAGCGGCGATTGCTATTCATAAATTCTTTAACGATAGAGGATTTGTATATGTGCATACGCCTATTATCACGGGTAGCGATTGCGAAGGCGCAGGCGCAATGTTCCAAGTGACGACTTTGGATATGAACGCCGAAAAGAAAGCGGGTGAACCTGACTATAAGGACGACTTCTTCGGTAAAAAAGCCGCGCTTACCGTATCGGGGCAACTCAATGCGGAAACGTACGCAATGGCATACGGCAACGTATATACGTTTGGGCCTACGTTCCGTGCGGAACACTCCAACACGGCGCGTCACGCGGCGGAGTTTTGGATGATTGAACCCGAAATGGCGTTTTGTGATTTGGCAGGGGATATGGACGTAGCCGAAGATATGGTAAAATACGTAATCAACTACGTAATGGATACCTGCGCGGACGAACTTGCGTTCTTAAATCAATTCGTGGATAAAGGGCTTTTGGAACGTTTGCAAAACGTGGCAAACAACGCGTTCGTACGGTTGAGCTATACCGAAGCGATTGAAATTTTGAAAGAAAACGCAAACGTGTTTGAAGATAAAAATATTTTCTGGGGCAAGGATTTGCAAAGCGAACACGAACGGTTTTTGACCGAACAAGTATTCAAAAAGCCCGTATTCTTAACCGACTATCCCAAAGAAATCAAAGCGTTTTATATGAAACAAAACGCAGACGGAAAGACGGTTGCTGCGGCGGACTTACTCGTGCCCGGTATCGGGGAGCTTGTGGGCGGTTCGCAAAGAGAAGACGACTACGACAAGCTGTATAACCGCATTAAGGAGTTGGGCATGAACCCCGACGACTACTGGTGGTATTTGGACCTTCGTAAATACGGCGGTACGACGCACAGTGGTTTTGGACTCGGTTTTGAACGTATGGTAATGTACCTTACGGGCGTATCCAACATTAGAGACGTCCTGCCTTATCCCCGTACGTTCGGCGATTTGAAATATTAATGGGGGAACGGTTATGATTAGAATTGCAGTAGATGCTATGGGTGGCGATTTCGCCCCTGCAGAACAGGTGGCAGGAGCGGTAGAAGCCTTGAAAAAACACGAAGATTTGCATTTAATTTTGGTGGGTGACAAAGCACTTATCGAAGAGCAATTACAAGCGCTGGGGTACGACGGCAAACGCGTAGAAATCGTACATACTACCGAAGTGATTACGATGGAAGACGAGCCTGCAAAAGCGGTGAAGACCAAAAAGGATTCGTCCCTTGTCGTGGCGTTTAACCTGTTAAAGGACGGCGTTGCGGACGGGTTGGTGTCGTCCGGTTCGACGGGTGCGGTATTGACGGCAGGCGTGTTGCGCTTGGGTAGAATTAAAGGGATTTCCCGCCCTGCGTTATGTCCTGCTATCCCCAACTATCAAGGTGGGGTGACGTTGCTTTGCGATTGCGGTGCAAACTTAGAGTGTAAGCCTGTGAATTTGATGCACTTTGCGATGATGGCAACGGCGTACGGGCAAGCGGTATTCGGTATGCAAAATCCGCGCGTAGGACTGCTCAATAACGGCACGGAAGACCATAAGGGGTTGGAATTGCACCGCGAAGTCAACGAGCTTTTGAAACATACGCCTTGCGTAAACTACGTGGGGAATAGAGAAGGGCGCGAACTGATGTACGGCGACGTGGACGTTATGGTTTCCGACGGGTTTACGGGCAATATCGCAATGAAATCGGTAGAAGGGTGTGGCAAAGCCGTTTCTTCTATTATGAAACGCGAATACAAACGCAATATGTTTACGATGCTTTCGGCGTTAGTATCCAAGGGCGTGATTAATAAAATTCGTAAATCGCTGGACTACGAAGGGGTTGGCGGTGCTATGCTGTTGGGTTTACACAAAGCGGTGGTAAAAGGGCACGGCAACTCCAAGAAAAAAGCCTTTTCCGTATGCATTACGCAGGCGTATAACGCGGCGAAAGAAGGTATGGTAGATAAAATTAAAGCCATGCTGGAACAAGTCCAAGCGGACGGGGAACAAGCGTGATGGAAGAATTTCCTTATGCGGAGATAGAAGAAAAATTAGGTTACGTGTTCCGCAATAAGCCCTTGCTGAAAGTGGCGTTTACCCACGCAAGTTACGCGCACCGTTTTTACGAGCGAAGTAACGAGCGCTTGGAGTATTTGGGCGACGCCGTGTTAGAGCTGATTGTAACGGAGTGGCAGTTTAGAAAGGATACGTCGGCAAGCGAAGGAAAGCTTACTGCGATACGCCAAAAACTCGTTTGTAGAAACGCGCTGGATTCGGCGTTGGACGGTTTGGGTGTGTGGAAATATTTGCGCACGTACGGTACGGAATACAACCGTCGCGGAAAAGCTAAGTCCAGCTTATTCGAAGCAATCGTGGCGGCGATATACTTAGACGGCGGATATAAAAAAGCCAAAGCGTTTGTGTTAAAGCACGGCAACTTGCGTATGGATATGCAGGCAGGCAACCCCAAAGGGGAATTGCAGGAATACGTGCAGGAATACGGCGTGGAGTTACCGAGATACGAAACGGTAAAATCGGGCAAGGACGACGCGCCTATTTTCCATACCACCGTGTACGCCTTGGGCGAACAGGCGGTAGGCGAAGGAAAATCCAAACGCGAAGCGGAAAGCACCGCTGCGACAAGGCTTTTGTGGGAACTTACGAACAACCCGAAAAATAAGTAGAAGATAGAAAGGAATAGAAGGAGAAAACAACTTTGGATTTGAAAGAGATACAACTGGTCGGCTTTAAGTCGTTCGCCGACAAAACGGCAATCCGCTTAGAAGACGGGGTTACGTGTATCGTAGGCCCTAACGGTTGCGGTAAAAGTAACATTGCGGACGCCGTGCGTTGGGTTTTGGGCGAACAGTCGGCTAAGACCTTGCGCGGTACGATTATGGAAGACGTTATCTTCAACGGTACGGTGGAAAGAAAGAAACATTCCGCCTGCGAAGTAACGCTCGTTTTCGATAACTCCAACCGCATTTTCGATTTGGACGTTGCCGAAGTGGCAATGACGCGCCGTGTGCAACGAAACAGCGAAGGGAGATTAGACAGTAAATACCTTTTGAACGGACAAGCTTGCCGTTTGAAAGATTTGGTAACCTTATTCCACGGTATTGGTTTGGGTAAGGAAGGGTATTCGATTATCGGGCAAGGCAAGGTAGAACAAATTATGAACGCCAAACCCGAAGCGCGTCGTTTGATTTTTGAAGAAGCGATGGGGCTTATGATTATCAAAAACCGTAAGCAAGAAATCGAAAGCAAAATCGAATCGTCCACCGCCGATTTATTTATGTACCGTCAACGCTTAGACGAAGCGGAACGCCGTTTAGGGCCTCTTTCCAAACAAGCGGAAGACGCGAAAAAATACAATACATACGCGGACGCTTTGCGCGTGGAAGAAGCGAATACTTACGTATATCGTTACGAACACGCCGAAGGGGAAAAGGACAAGTATAGAAAGGAAATTTCCGCCATTTCGGATAAGATTATCGAATTGACGACGAAAATAGAACTGATTAACCGCCGTATAGAAGAAAACCGTGAGCAAATCGCAAGTGCCGATTTGCGCCTTAGCGAACTCAACGACAGGCGTGTAGAACTTTCCGTAGGCAACGAAAGAAAGGACGGGGAGCTTCGTTTGGCACAAGAACGGATTAAGACGTATCGTTCGCAAATCAAGGCGGCGGGCGAAGCGTTGGAATCGGGGAAAGTGCGTCTTGGTGAAATTGACGACGAAATTGCACGCACGCAAAAGAAGACGGTAGAAGACGAAAAACGCATAACCGAACTGGAATTGCAAACGGAAGCTTTGCAAGCAAGCATTACGGCTTTGGATAAGAAAATTGCCGTGTTTGAACAGCTTTCGGACGAAAGCAGGGCAAGCCAAATGTCCACGGCGGACGAAGTTGCGGAGCTCAAAAAGAACTTGGGTACGTTGTCCGCGCAAATGCAATCGACTAAGGAAAAAATTACCGAACTTGGCGACGCGTTGAAGAAGACGGAAGAAAGAAAACGCCGTTTGCAGGACGAACTTACGGCGGTAAAAGCCGACCTTACGGCTTTGCGGAAAGTGACGGGTGGCGGAGCGCAAGAGCTGGAAGAACGCCAAGAAGAAATCCGCGAAATGCAATCGGCAATTCACTCGTTCAACCAAGAACTGTTTACGACCAACGGTCAAATTGCGTCGTTGAAAGAGAACTTGGAGATGTACGTCAACTTGAAAAACCGCCACGAAGGATACAAGGAATCGGTAAGACGGTTGTTGTCCGTTGCCAAGACTAACCCCGAAATTAAGAAGCACCTTTGCGGTGCTTTGGCGGACGTTTTATCCACCGAACAAAAATATGAAACGGCGATTGAAACGGCGCTTGGCGGTGCGATGCAAAATATCGTAACCCCCACCCCCGACGACGCGAAATATTTAATCGAATACTTGAAACGTACGGGCGGTGGCGTCGTTACGTTTTTACCCGTCGTCAGTATGCGTCCCCGTCCCGATTCGCGCGAAATTCAACGCGCGGTCAACGAACGCGGTGCTTTGGGGCTTGCAACCGAGCTTGTGCGTGCGGATTCGTATTATTATAACGTAATTAGTAACCTTTTGGGGAATACGTTAGTTTGCGACAACATCGAAAACGCGAACAACATAGCCAAAAAATACGGCAATATGTTCCGTATCGTAACGTTAGACGGCGACGTAATTGCCACCAGCGGTTCGATGACGGGCGGTAGCCGTGGTAAAAACGCAAGCTCTTTCCTTTCGGTAGAACGCAAAGTGCAAGAATGCCAAGAAATGATTGCGCGTAAGGAAAAGCAAGTAGCCAAGATTAAGATGGCGATAGCGGAAAGCCAAAAGGCGCTTGACGAGGCGGAAGAAGCAATAGATAAGCTCCGTGAAAAGTATCAAGACGCGAACAGCGAAATTGCAGGGCTTGTGCAACGCGAAACGGCGCTTTTGTCGCAAATCCAAGATGCGGAAAGCGACGAAGAAACGTACGAACAAGCGTTGCAATCGTTCCAACAAAAGCTTGCACAGCTCAAAGAAGAAGAAGAAAACTCGTCGCTTAGCGAAGAAGAAATTTTGGCGCGTCGTCGCGGTGCGGAAGCGGAAATGGCAACGCAAAAAAATCAATGCGAAGAGTTCAAGGAAGAACGCGCACAAAAGAGCGAACAGCTTAGACAAGCGGAAGTGGAACTTGCCACGTTGAAATCGGCTGTAGATGCGGCGCAAACGGCGGTTGCGCGGTTGTCGGTGGAAAAGGAAGAACTGGTATCCCGTTTGGTGGATATGGAATACGAAATCACCGATACGCAAACCCGTCTTAACGCGTTGGAAGCGGAAGCGCAATCGCACGAACTGACGGAAGAAGAACGCCAAGCCGTGCAAGAAGTTATGGACGAGATTACGGCTTTGACCGAACAAAAGGAAAAAGTCAACGCACAACAACTCGTCTTGGAAGAAGAAAAGGAAGAATTGCAATCGGCAAGCGCGTCGCAATCGGAAAAGCGTATCAAGCGCGAAATGGAAATTAGTAAAATCGACACGACTCTGGAAGGCTTGCGCCAACGCGTAGAAGAAGCGTACGAACTCGATTACGAAGGCTGTTTGGCGTATAGAAAGGAAAACTTCAACGTTACCGAATCGGCTACGACGATTGCTACGCTCAAACGTCAAATTACAATGCTTGGCGCGGTAAACCCCCACGCTATCGAGGAATACGACTACGAACAACGCCACTGTGCGGAAATGGTAGAACAGCGCGACGACTTGCAAAAAGCCATCGACGATTTGCAATCGGCACTCGACGATATCCGTGCGGAAATGACGCGCATTTTCGACGCAGGGTTTGCGCAAATCAATGAAAACTTCAAAACGACGTTTAAGGAACTCTTCGGCGGTGGTAATGCGGAATTGCAAATCGACTATGAAGAAGGGGAAGACCCGTTAAACGCAGGTATCGAAATCGTGGCTTGCCCTGCTGGTAAGAAATTGACTAAGATATCCTTGCTTTCGGGCGGTGAACGTGCGTTGACGGCGATTGCTATTTTGTTTGCTATCTTGAAATCGTACCCGATGCCGTTCTGTATTTTGGACGAAATTGAAGCGGCGCTGGACGACGCTAACGTAGATAGATTTGCATCGTACTTGAAACGTTTCAAGGGGGATACGCAATTTATCGTTATCACGCATAGAAAACCGACGATGAACCAAGCCGATTCGCTCTTTGGCGTAACCATGCAAGAAAAGGGCGTTTCCAAAATCGTTTCCGTTAAACTTGCGGAAGTGGAAAGTAAACTGGGCAAGGACGCGGTTGGGGACTAATCAAAACACCACGCAAAGGCGTACCGCCTTTGCGTGCGTATTATTAAAGGAATAGTGATATGGGAATTTTCAGTAAACTGTTCGGCGCGTTAAAAAAGACGAAAGACAATTTCTCTACCAAATTGAGATTGTTATTTGCGAAAAACAAGCTGGGCAACGAATTTTACGAAGAACTGGAAGAAATTTTAATTTCGGCGGACGTTTCCGTGGCTACGGCGGAAGAAGTAGTAGAACGGGTAAAAGAACGGGCGATTGCCGAAAAATTAAAGGACGAAGCGTACGTTACGGGGATATTGCGCGGTGTGCTTGTGGAAATGTTGCAAGAATCGGAAGTGGAACCCCCGTCCTATCCTTGCGTTATTATGCTTGTCGGGGTTAACGGCGTGGGCAAAACGACCACCGTGGGCAAGCTTGCGCATTATTTCTTATCGCAAAAAAAGACGGTTACGGTGGCGGCGGCGGATACCTTCCGTGCGGCGGCAAGCGAACAGCTGTCCGTTTGGGCGGATAGAGCAAAAGTGCGTATCGTCAAACACGAAGAAGGGAGCGACCCGTCGGCGGTGATTTTCGACGCGGTATCTTCGGCAAAAGCTAAGAAAACGGACGTCGTGATTGTAGATACCGCAGGGCGTTTGCACGTCAAAGACAATTTGATGAACGAGCTTAGAAAGATGGACAGAGTGGTGCAAAGGGAATACCCCGAAGCGGACTTTTTGAAATTGCTTGTACTCGACGCGACGACGGGACAAAACGCCGTTAACCAAGCCCGTGTATTTGACGAAGCGGTAGAACTGGACGGGATTGTGTTGACCAAATTAGACGGTACGGCAAAGGGGGGATTTATCTTCTCGCTGGCAAGCGAACTGTCCCTGCCCGTACTCTTTGCAGGCGTGGGCGAAAAAATGGACGATTTAGAACCGTTCGACGCAGAATCGTTCGTAGAGGCGATACTCTAAAAAAATAGAAGGAACTTACGGTATGCGTATAGACATTTTAACGCTGTTTCCCGAGATGTTTTCCGCACTTAGCGAAAGCATTTTGGGTAGAGCGCAAAAGGACGGAAAAATAGACGTGCGCGTCGTGAATATTCGGGACTACACGCAGGACAAGCACTTAAAGTGCGACGACTATCCCTTTGGCGGTGGCGCAGGTATGGTAATGATGCCCCAGCCTATCGGCAGTGCAATCGAAGCGTTAGACCCTGAACATAAGGCACGGCGGATTTATATGTCCCCCAAGGGCGAAACGCTCCACCAACAAAAGGTGTTTCAGCTTTTGGAATACGAGCATTTGATTTTGCTGTGCGGTCACTACGAAGGGGTGGACCAACGGGTAATCGATTTATTTATCGACGAGAAAATTTCCATAGGGGATTACGTCTTGACGGGCGGAGAATTGCCTGCTATGGTCTTGACGGACTGCGTGTCGAGATACGTGGACGGCGTAATTAGCGCGTCGTCGCTCGTGGACGAAAGCTTTTCGGATAACCTTTTGGAATATCCGCAATACACCCGTCCGCAGGAATATAAGGGACTTACCGTGCCCGAAGTTTTGCGTAGCGGTAACCACGCGAAAATTGACGAGTGGAGAAGAGAACAATCGCTTGCGTTAACCGCCAAGCGCAGACCTGATTTGTTAAAATAAGGAAGAATTATGAAAACGATACAATGGTTCCCGGGGCATATGACCAAAGCCATGCGGGATATGGAAGCCAAGCGTGATTTGTGCGACGGAATCGTTTGCATTTTAGACGCGCGCGCGCCGATGGCGTCCATCAATAAAAACTTCAAAAAAATCTTTGGGGAAAAACCCGTTTTGTATGTCTTAAACAAGGCGGACTTGGCGGATTCTACCAAGGTGGACGGGTTTATGAAATGGTTTGAAAGCAAGGGCAAGTATTGCGTAAAATGCAATTCCACTAACCCGTCGTCCAAGCGTGTTTTATTGCAAAAACTTTCCGACATTACGAAGGAAAAACGGGAACGGGCACAAGCCAAAGGCATTACGCGTACTTTTCGTTTTATGGTGGCGGGCATACCCAACACGGGCAAAAGCACGATGGTCAACTTGATTAGCGGACAAAAACGCGCCAAGACGGGCGACAAAGCAGGGGTTACGCGCGACGTAAGATGGCTTCGCTGTGGGGAATTTGATTTGCTGGACACCCCGGGGACTATGCCCCCGTCTTTTGACGACCAGTACCACGCCAAACATCTTGCCTTTATCGGCAGTATTAACGACGACATTTTGGATATGGACGATATCGCGTTAGAACTTTTAGGCGAGCTTGCGGAGAAATACCCCCAAATGCTGACCGAGCGCTACGGTATTACCGATTATAGTGAAAAATTAGGAATGTACGAAACGCTTTGCAAACGCCGTGGATTTATTTTGCGCGGTGGCGAGTTTGACTATGAACGGGGCGCAAAGGCCTTGATTGACGATTTTAGAAAGGGCAGAATAGGCAAAATTTGTTTGGAAACGGCAAGCGACTACGCCGATTTTACTTGGTAAGGAAAAACAGATGAAAAAAGTATGGAACGCGGACGAAAAATTGAGTTTTGAGCGCGAGCTTTTGGCAAAGGGCTACAAATATATCGCAGGGGTAGATGAAGTGGGCAGAGGCCCGCTTGCAGGCCCTGTGGTTTGCTCGGCGGTGATTATGCCACTGGGGGACGCGGACTTGATTATCGGCGTGGACGACAGCAAAAAACTGTCCGCAAAAAAACGGGAAGAACTCGCGGAAAAAATCAAAGAAAAAGCGCTTTGCTATTCGATTGTTGAAATCGACGAAAAGCGCATTGACGAAATGAATATTTTAGAAGCGACGCGCCTTGGTATGAAACAAGCCATTGAAAGCTTGGAAATTCCCCCCGAGCAGGTCCTTACCGACGGCAATATGACGATAGATATCACTTTTCCCCAACGTAGCGTTATCGGTGGGGATGCGCGCAGTTATTCTATCGGCTCGGCAAGTATTATCGCAAAGGTATATCGGGACGCGCTGATGGACGAATATGCAAAGCAGTACCCCTATTATGCCTTTGAAAAGAACAAGGGCTACGGCACGGCGGTACATATCCAAGGGATAAAGGAGCACGGGTTATGTCCTATTCATCGCAGGACGTTCACAAAAAAGTTTTAGGGAAAACGGGCGAAAAGCTCGTCCAAAAATACCTAAAAAAGCACGGATATAAGCTTTTGAAAACCAACTATCAAACTCCTTTTGGCGAAGCGGATATTATCGCGGAAAAGGACGGCGAAGTGGTGTTTGTGGAAGTAAAAACGCGGACGACGGACAATTACGGCGCACCGAGAGAAGCGGTGGGAAAGGAAAAACAGCGCAGGTATTATCAAATAGCTACCTTTTACGGCTTACAATCGGGCGAAGAACCCAACGCCCGTTTCGACGTTGCGGAAGTGTACGCCGATAAACATATCGAATATTTTGAAAACGCGTTTTAGAAAAGCGCAATACGACAATAAAAACACTTTTTAGCCAAAAGGTGTTTTTATTTTTTTGCCCGTTTTTGCTATACTCGGCGTATCGGGAGCAAGGTATGACGGCGTATATCGAGTACGTATTTTTGGAAAACTTTTTGTTGGACGGGTTGCTACTGTTCGGTGCGTGCCGTTTGACTAAAACGCGCGTGCGGTATTTGGCGCTTGCACTGTCTTGTGTTTGCGGTGGCGTGTACGCGCTGTTATCCCCGTTTATCCGCTTGCCGATACCGCTGGATATCCTACTAAAATTTAGCGTGGGCGCGTGCCTGTGTTTGCTTGCGTTTGGACGGATTAAAAATAGAAAAGAGTGGGGCAGGTACGCGTTCTTTTGTAGCGCCTTTTTCCTGTTCACCTTTGCCGTGGGTGGGTTTTTGACGGCGGTATGGTCGCGTTTTCCTAAGAAAATCCCGTTTATTTTCGTGCTACTTGCCATAGCGGTTTTATTGTTCGCGTTGGAAACGTTTTTCGGGGGTATGCGCCGAAAGCAAAAGGCGTTTGCGTATATACGCAATTGCATTATCCAAACGGGCGAAAAGCAGGTGACGGCGCGTGGGTATTTGGACAGCGGAAATTTGGCGGTAGTCAACGGCTTGCCCGTGTGTTTTAT
>JAFVOG010000061.1 GCA_017505945.1 Clostridia bacterium | reverse complement strand
GACGAAGCGGAAAAGGTAATTGTTCTTATTAAGGATTTAATTCAAGCGGTAGTAGGTCAAGCGGAAAAGAACGCCGAAGTCATTGCGCCTGGATATACGCATTTGCAACGTGCACAGCCCGTTTCGTTTGGACATCAACTGATGGCGTATGCTATGATGTTGCTCCGCGACGTGGATAGAATACGAGACGCGGTAAAACGGATGAACTATTCTCCGCTCGGCTCGTGTGCGCTGGCAGGTACGACCTATCCCACAGACCGTGCGCATACGGCAAAGCTTTTGGGTTTTGACGGGGTTATGCAAAACAGTATCGACGGGGTGGCGGATAGAGATTTTTGCGTGGAACTCAACGCGGCGTTTGCTACGCTGATGATGCACTTATCGAGATTTAGTGAAGAAATTATCCTTTGGTCGAGCTGGGAATTTAAGTTTATCGACTTGGACGATTCGTACACGACGGGCTCGTCGATTATGCCCCAAAAGAAAAACCCCGATATGGCGGAACTCGTGCGCGGTAAGACGGGTAGGGTGTACGGCAACTTAATGGCCATTTTGACGACGCTCAAAGGCTTACCCCTTGCGTATAACAAGGATATGCAAGAAGATAAAGAAGGCATTTTCGATAGCGTAGATACGGTGAAAAAGTGTTTGGAAGTATTTACGCCGATGGTGGCTACGATGACGGTAAACGAAAAAAATACTTACCGCGCGGCGCAAAAGGGCTTTATCAACGCTACCGACCTTGCCGATTATTTGGCGAAAAAAGGTATGCCGTTCCGTTCGGCGTATAAAATCGTGGGACAAATCGTAGCGGAATGCATTGCCAAAAATTGCGTTTTGGATGAATATCCTTTGGAAGAATATAAGAAATATAGCGACTTGTTTGCACAGGACTTATACGAAGAAATCTCGTTGGAAACGTGCGTAAACAAACGCAATAGCGAAGGCGGTGCGTCGCCTAAATCCGTTTTGGCGCAAGTGGCTTTCGTAAAATCGCAGTTGTAAGCGATAGGAGAAGAAATGAAAAAAGTATTTATTGACGGTAGCGCAGGGACGACGGGACTCCGCATTTACGAACGTTTGGAAAAGCGCGCGGACGTAACCCTTTTGACGTTGCCCGACGACAAGAGAAAGGACGCCTTAGAGAGAAAGAAAATGCTCAACTTGGCGGATATCGTATTTTTATGTTTACCCGACGACGCGGCAAGGGAAGCGGTGTCGCTTATTGACAATCCCCAAACGGTGGTTATCGACGCTTCGACGGCACATAGGACGATAGACGGTTGGGCGTACGGATTTCCCGAGCTTTCTAAAAAGCACGAGACGGGGGTAAAGACGGGTAAACGTATTGCCGTACCCGGTTGCCACGCAAGCGGTTTTATCGCGCTGGTATATCCCTTAATCGAAGCTGGGGTTTTGGATAAGGACGTATTGCTCACTTGTCACTCGGTTACGGGGTATTCGGGCGGTGGAAAGAAGATGATTGCCGAATACCAAGACGAAGGAAGGTCTGTGCTTTTGGACGCACCCAGACAATATGCGCTGTCGCAACAGCATAAGCATTTGAAAGAAATGGTTGCCGTTTGCGGATTGCAAAACGCGCCTATCTTTTGTCCGATTGTGGCGGATTTTTACAGCGGTATGCACGTTACCGTACCGTTGTTCAAAAGTCAAATCCACGGCAGTATAGAAGATATTAAGGCGATTTATAAAGCAAAGTATAATAGCGAATTTGTATGCTACCAAGAAAGTATAGACGAGGGCGGTTTTGTGTCGGGCGTTGCTAACGCAAACAAGGACGGTATGAAAATTGCCGTATATGGCAACGACGAACGTATTTTGCTTACGGCTGTATATGATAACTTAGGCAAAGGCGCAAGCGGTGCGGCTATCGAGTGTATGAACTTGGCGTTGGGGACAGACCCCAAATGCGGTTTGACGTTATAACAGGAGAGAAGAAATGATAAAAGAAATACAAGGCGGTGTATGTGCGGCGCAAGGTTTTACGGCAAACGGCGTGCACTGCGGTATCCGCAAAAATAAATCCAAGCGCGACTTGGCGTTGATATACACGAAAGAGCGCGCGACGGCGGCGTCCGTATATACGCAAAACTTGGTAAAGGGTGCGCCCCTTACCGTGACGAAGAACAATATTGCAGACGGGTACGCCCACGCGATTATTTGTAACAGTGGCAACGCAAATACCTGCAATGCAAACGGTATTCAAATTGCGGAAGAAACGTGTTTGTATCTTGCGCAGGAGTTGGGCGTGGATAAGACGGACGTTATCGTGGCGTCCACGGGCGTTATCGGTCAGCCTTTGGATATTGCGCCTATTCAAAAGGGTATTCCCGAATTAGTAAAGGGGCTTGGAGTAAACAGCGATTTGGCGTGCGAAGGCATTATGACGACGGATACCAAGAAAAAAGAAATCGCGTTTGAGTTTACGGTGGACGGAAAAACGTGCCGTATCGGTGGGATTGCAAAGGGTAGCGGTATGATTCATCCGAATATGGCTACGATGTTAGTGTTCGTAACGACGGATTGCAAAATTTCCGCAAAAATGTTGCAAAAGGCACTGTCCAAAGACGTGCAAACGTCCTTTAATATGGTAAGCGTAGATGGCGATACGTCAACCAACGATATGGTATCGGTCCTTGCTAACGGTTTGGCTGGGAACACGGAAATTACCGAAGAAGGCTTGGCGTACGACGCGTTTTGCGAGGCGCTTGCTTGCGTTACGCAAAACCTTTGCAAAAAGATTGCAGGCGACGGCGAAGGCGCGACCAAGCTTTTAGAGTGCGTGGTTACGGGCGCAAAGAACGATAGCGTAGCTAAAATCGTGGCGAAATCGGTTATTTGTTCTTCCCTTGTCAAAGCGGCAATGTTCGGTTCGGACGCAAACTGGGGGCGCGTGCTTTGCGCAATCGGGTATAGCGGTGCGGACGTGGACGTAAACAAAGTGGAAGTGCGTTTCCGTTCGCAAAAAGGGGAAACGCTGGTATGCGTAAACGGTGCAGGCGTGGAATTTGACGAAGACCAAGCCAAAGAAGTGCTTGTGCAAAACGAAATTCAAATTCTCGTAGATTTACACGACGGCGAAAATACGGCTACGGCTTGGGGTTGCGATTTAACGTACGACTACGTTAAAATTAACGGCGACTACCGCACCTAATAGGAGAGAAATTATGAAACATAGCACGCAACAACGGGCGGAAATCTTAATTCAAGCACTGCCCTATATTCAAAAATATAACGATAAAATCGTCGTGGTAAAATACGGCGGTAACGCTATGATTAACCCCGAACTCAAAGAAGCGGTTATGGGGGATTTGGTGCTGTTATCGCTTATCGGCGTAAAAGTAGTGCTTGTGCACGGCGGTGGACCTGAAATTACCGAAACGCTGAAAAAGATAGGCAAGCAATCGCAATTTATAGACGGACTGCGCGTAACCGACCAAGAAACGGTGGACGTCGTACAAATGGTGCTTGCAGGAAAGGTAAATAAAAATCTCGTCAACCTTATTGAAAATAAGGGGGGTAAAGCTATCGGGCTTTGCGGTATCGACGGACATATGATTAAGGCAAAGAAAGTAGATGCACGTTTGGGTTTTGTCGGCGAAATTACCGACGTCAACGTTGCTCCTATTTTGGACGTGTTGGAAAAGGGGTATATTCCTGTCGTATCCACCGTGGGTTACGACGACGAAAATAACGTGTATAACATCAATGCGGACACCGTTGCGTCGCGTCTTGCAGGGGAACTCAAAGCGGAAAGCTTAATCTCTATGACGGACGTCGTAGGGCTTTTACGCGATAAGGACGACCCCTCCACGCTTATTCCTAAGGTGTACGTTTCCGAAGCGCCTAAGCTTATCCGTGACGGCGTAATCAGCGGAGGTATGATTCCTAAAATCAACTGCTGTATCGAGGCGATTCGCCGTGGGGTAAAGAAGGTGTTTATCATTGACGGGCGTATTCCGCACTCTATTTTAATTGAAACGTTGACGGACGAAGGTATAGGCACGATGTTCGTATCGGGCGCGATATAATCATATTATGGAATACAAAAATGGATATTAAAGCAATAGACAAACAATACGTTGCACCCACGTACGCGCGGTTTGACTTGCACCTGGTGGGGGGCAACGGCTCTATTCTCATAGATGAAACGGGAAAAGAGTACATAGATATGGCTACGGGTATCGCGGTAAACGCGTTTGGCGCGTGCGACGAACAATGGAAAAATGCGGTGATTGCACAGCTGAACTGTTTGCAACATACGTCTAATTTGTATTATAATACGCCGTCGGCAATGCTTGCTAAGGCTCTTTGCGAAAGAACGGGTATGAAAAAGGTATTCTTTTCCAACTCGGGCGCGGAAGCTAACGAAACGGCGATTAAGGCAGGAAGAAAATACGGCGAGCTGAAAAAGGGCAAAGAGTATTATACGGTCATCACCTTGAAAAACAGTTTTCACGGGCGTACGATAACCACCCTTTCCGCGACGGGGCAAGACGTGTTCCACGAGCACTTTACCCCGATGACGGACGGGTTTGTGCACGCTACGGCAAACGATATTGAGGATATGAAACGGCTTGTCAAGGCGCATAAATGCTGTGCGGTGTTTATCGAACTTGTGCAAGGCGAAGGCGGTGTTACCGCTTTGGATAGAGAATACGTAAAACAAGTAGAAAAACTCGCAAGAGAAGAAGACTTGCTTCTTATGATTGACGAAGTGCAAACGGGTAACGGTAGAACGGGCGATTTGTACGCGTTTATGGGTTACGGCATTACACCCGACGTCGTGACGACGGCAAAGGGTTTGGGCGGTGGCTTGCCTATCGGCGCGACAATGCTTGGTCAGCGCGCGGAAACGTTGTTTGCGCCAGGCTTAAACGGCTCGACGTTTGGCGGTAACCCCGTGTGCACGGCAGGCGCTTTGAATATTTTGCAACGCATTGACGATAACCTGTTGCAGGAAGTGCGTGCAAAGAGCGCGTATATCTTTGAAACGTTGCAAGGCGCAAAGGGCGTGAAAAGCGTGTCGGGCTTGGGCTTGATGATAGGCATTGAAAGCGAAAAGGACGCGTCGAGTATTATTGCAAGCTGTATGGCTCGCGGTGTGCTCGTGATAAAAGCGAAAAATAAAATACGGTTGTTACCGGCACTCAATATTCCTTGGGAACAACTGAAAACAGCGATAGAAATTTTGAAGGAAGAACTGGCGAAATGAAACATTTATTAAAACTTATGGATTTGTCCGCAAAAGAAATTACGGAAATTTTGAACGAGGCGGACCAACTGAAATTTGAAAAGAGAAACGGGATTCAGCACCACCTTTTGAAAGGGAAGACGTTGGGTATGATTTTTGAAAAATCTTCGACGCGTACCCGTGTTTCGTTTGAAGTGGGTATGTACGATTTGGGCGGTAACGCATTATTTTTAAGCTCGCGCGATTTACAAATCGGACGTGGCGAACCCGTACAGGACACCGCGCGCGTGTTGTCGAGATATTTGGACGGTATTATGATTAGAACGTATGCACAAAAGGAAGTGGAAGATTTGGCAAAATACGGTTCTATCCCCGTAATCAACGGTTTGACGGACTATTGCCACCCCTGCCAAGTGCTTGCCGACCTTATGACCATTCGCGAATACAAGGGCGGTTTTACGGGCAACAAGCTTTGTTATATCGGCGACGGCAACAATATGACCAACTCCCTTATCGTCGGCGGTATTAAGATGGGTATGGAAGTATCCGTGGCTTGTCCTAAGGGGTATGAACCGGACGCAGAGCTTATGAAATGGGCAAACGAAAACGGCAAGTTTACCTGCACGGACGACGTATTAAAAGCGGCGGAAGGCGCGGACGTATTATATACGGACGTTTGGGCGTCGATGGGGCAAGAAGCAGAGGCGGAAGCAAGAAAGAAAATTTTTGCGGGCTACCAAATCAATTACAACGTAATGAAAGTGGCAAACGACAAGGCAATGGTATTGCACTGTTTGCCTGCGCACAGAGAAGAAGAAATCACGGCGGAAGTGTTTGAGGCGCACGCACAGGAAATCTTCGACGAGGCGGAAAACAGATTGCACGCACAAAAAGCCGTGCTTGTAAAATGCCTTGGGGAATAAAAAGAAATAGAAAAACACCGCGTTCCAAACGTTTGGAACGCGGTGTTTTTATTTTAGTTTAATTTATTTTTAGGACAAACCTTGATACAAACGCCACAAACGCTACCCCTGCCGATATCTTGGAAATGCTCTTTCATATACTTGGAACATTTTTCGGGGTCGATATTGCGTTCTCCGCTGGTTAACGGTTTTTCGCCGAAGATTGCCCCTGCCGGACACGCTTTTGCACAAATTGTGCAATCGCCACAACCATTTTGCATAACGGGCAATTCCGCTTGCACGGGCATATCGGTAAGAATAGTGGCAAAACGCACTTTGCTACCGTAGCTTTCCGTTAAAAACAGTCCGCTTTTGCCCACAAACCCAAGCCCTGATAAAGACGCTACCGTCTTATGGGGTATCACGCCACGGTAAGGGTTTTCTTTGCCTTGGCTTTGGCTTGCAGCTATCGGCATAGCGGAAAACCCGAGCTTTTCTATTTCACGGGCAATGCGGAACGCAATTTGGTCAAGCAACGCGTTTGCCGTGCGGTAGTGCTGAAAATACACGAAAGTGGGCGCGCTGTCTATCGTTTGCAATACGGCGTCGCTCAGCTTTACCGCAATGGAAATCCCGTAAGGCAGGTCGGGGCAAAGTGCGGTGGGCGTAGGCAGTTTGCAAAATCCAACGACGTCCGCACCAAGCGATAAGGCAAGGTCTTTGATATGCTTTTGTGATTGCTGTATTTCTTTCATAGTTACAGTATAGCACGCCCAAGCAAAAAAGCCAACTTTTTTAAGGCGGTTTTAGTAAAAAAGTAACGAAAATCGAAATGCTCGCATATACTATAAATGGCATTTTTTGGAAAAAGGTGGACACCGTGTTCGCGTTTACGGTAAAAACGTGGGGTACACGTACGGGAGTAACGTAAAAAAGCGGAGCAAACGCAATCCGTTTGCTCCGCAAGCTTGTAATCCTTATTCTAATGCTTCTCCGCACCCGTCGCAAAAGTTGTTTTTGACGGCGTTATCTTTTTGGCATTTGGGGCAAACCTTGACAAGGGGCGCACCACATTCTCCGCAAAATTTCTTGTCAGGAGTAACGGCTTTTTTGCATACGGGACAGGAAAATCCCGCGTTGTCTTGGATGAGTTTGGCTGTGTAACCTGTAAGGCTGATTTGCTTTATCAAACCCAGTAAGCTTGCACCGATACCGCCTACGAGTGCGCAGGGGATAAGGCAAAAGAACGGCACGAGCACTTTTGCGCTAAACCCTGTCATTTCCTGTACGGACTGTATGGAAAAAACGGTAAAAAGGATAAAGCAAAGGATAACCCCACCAAAACCCAAAACGGTTAAGGGGATGCCGATACAAAGCAACTTTTTGCGCAGTTTTTTGGCTTTTTCGCTATTTGTTACGTCGCTGACGTCCGCGTTGAGCGCTAAAATTTGTTGACGTAATGAAGTAAACATAATCGTCTCCTTTTTCTTTATCATAGCATAAAGGTCTGATTTTGTCAACAGTGATT
>JAFVOG010000060.1 GCA_017505945.1 Clostridia bacterium | reverse complement strand
GTACGGCGGAAAACCCCGTATCAGTTACGACTTAATCAAAAAACATCACGAAGGGGTAATTTGCCTTTCGGGGTGCTTGGCGGGACATATTCCACAACTTTTATTAAAGGGCGAATACGAACAAGCAAAGATTTGGGCGCAGGAAATGAAAGACGTTTTCGGTGAGGATTTTTATATTGAAATCCAAGACCACGGCATTGCCGACCAAAAACAAATTTTGCCTGAGCTTATTAAACTTGCGCGCGAGTTGGATATTCAGCTTGTTGCTACCAACGACGTACACTATGTGGAAAAGGCGGACTGGGAAGCGCACGAAGTGCTGTTGTGTATCCAAACCAAATCCACGCTTGCGCAACCTAAAATGCGCTTTGAAGAACACGAATTTTATATGAAGTCGGGGGACGAGATGATGGAAACGTTCCATTACGTTCCCGAAGCGATTTCTAATACGCGCGTGATTGCGGATAAGATAGAAGAACCCGTTTTTGACTTAACCCCCAAAGGTGAACCTATCCGCGATAAATCTTTGATTCCTTTATATTATCCCGAAGACGGCAGTACTGCGCCTGAATTTATCACGCGACTGACGTGGGAAGGCTTGCCTAAGCGTTACGACGTCATTACCGACGAAATTAAAAAGCGTGTGGAATACGAACTTGGTATAATCATCAAGATGGGTTTTGCCGACTATTTCCTTATCGTGTGGGACTATATCAACTGGTCGCGGTTGCACGATATTCCCGTTGGACCTGGACGTGGTTCGGGGGTAGGCAGTATCGTTGCGTACTCTATCGGCATTACCGACGTGGACCCGTTGCGTTACGATTTGATTTTTGAACGTTTCTTAAACCCTGACCGTGTATCTATGCCCGACTTCGACGTCGATTTTTGTACGCGTAGAAGACACGAAACAATCGAATACGTCCGTGAAAAATACCACCCCGAAAACGTTGCGCAAATCGTAACGTTCGGTACGCTTGCGTCGCGCGCCGTTATTAAAGACGTAGGGCGCGTTATGGGTATTCCGTATTCGGAAACGGATAAGGTGGCAAAGCTTATGGACGGGAAAAGTACCATAAGCGAACTTTTGGGGTTAAAAATTCCAAAGTTGGAAGCGGATATCGAAAAGGAAACGGACGAAGAAAAACGCAAGGAGTTGGAAAAGAAATTAGGGGAACAAAAGGATAAAAAGAATCCCGAATTTTTGGAAGTATATGAAACCAACGACGAACTTCGTAGAGTTATTGATATGGGCTTAAAGCTGGAAGGCTTGCCTAAAAATACTTCCGAACACGCCGCAGGCGTCGTTATTTGCAATAAAGTGCTTTCGGATAACGTTCCTCTCGCACGTAACGGGGAAGATATCGTTACACAGTTTAATATGAAAGAAGTAGAAGCCGTAGGGATGCTGAAAATGGACTTCCTTGCGTTGACTACGCTCACCGATATTCAAAATACCTTGGACTATATTAAGATAGGCAAGGGGATTGATATCGACTTTAACAAAATCGGGGTGGACGTACCCGAAGTATATGAACTGATTTCTTCCGGCGATACCGACGCCGTGTTCCAGTTGGAACAAGGTGGGATGAAAAAGTTTATGAAAGACTTGCAACCCAGCTGTTTGGAAGATTTGATTGCAGGTATTTCGTTATACCGTCCTGGTCCTATGGACTTTATCCCTACGTATATTAGAAATAAGCATAATCCCGAACTTATCACGTACGATACGCCTTTCTTAGAGCCGATTTTGAAAAATTCGTACGGAGTAATTATTTACCAAGAACAGGTTATGCAAATATTCCAACAGCTTGCAGGGTATTCCTTTGGGCAAGCAGACCTTGTTCGTCGTGCGATGGCGAAGAAGAAAAAGAAAGAGCTGATGGAACAAAAGGACAAGTTTATTTACGGCGCGCCTGCGGAAGGGATTACGGGTTGTGCAAGCTTGGGTATTCCTGCGGACGTGGCTGCAAAAATCTTTGCCGATATGGAAAGCTTCGCGTCCTACGCTTTCAATAAATCGCACGCGGCGGCGTATGCCGTAGTAGCGTATCGTACGGCGTACTTGAAGGCGTTTTATCCCAAAGAGTTTTTGGCTGGTATCTTAAACGACCGTATCGATAAAATTGATGAAATTTCCAAATATATTTTGTATATGAAGGAAAAGAATATCAAGGTACTTCCGCCCGATATCAACAAATCCAAAGATATTTTCTGGGTAGAAGGGGACGGTATTCGTATCGGGCTTGGTGCGCTCCGTGGGGTAGGACAGGATGCAATTGCGCTCGTTATCAAAGAACGGGAAGAAAACGGTTTATTTAAGGACTTTGCCGACTTTGTTACCCGTTGTGCGAAAAACGTGAATAAACGTATCGTAGAAAGTTTGATTTATGCAGGCGCGTTCGATTCGTTCGGTTATGCGCGAGCGCAGTTTGCGGAAGTGTATGAAGAAGTACTTTCGCGCGTAAATGCTATCGATAAGCAAAAAGCAGGCGCACAAATTTCATTGTTTGGTAGCATCTTAGAAGAACAAACGATAGAAATTAAGTATCCGAACATCGAAGAATACGAAACGATGGAAAAGCTTTCCAAAGAAAAGGAAGTTTTGGGGGTTTACGTTAGCGGACACCCGTTTGAAAAGTTTTTGCCGTATTTCAAGGATACGTCGTTTAATACGTCTATGCTGTATGATTTTACGGAAGACGAAGAAACGGGAGAAAAGACGTACCAAAATCTTACCCACCAAATGCCGGTTACGATGGGCGGTATGATTTCGGCGTTTAAGAAACTTAAAACCAAGTCGGGCTCGTTTATGGCGTTCGTTACCGTGGAAGATTTGTACGGTTCGGTAGAGTGCGTATGTTTCCCTAAAATATATGATAGAATTCGTAATTTCTTGGAAAACGATAGGGTGGTTACCGTTTCGGGAAAACTTTCCATTGAAGACGAAAAAACACCGTCAATTATTGTAGATAAAATGACGGAATTCCAAATAGACGACGTGAAATCGGAAAAGCCCCAAATGCAAGCCGTAGTAAAAGAAAAGACGGACGAAGAAAAAACGTTGTGGTTAAACGTAAGCGATTTGCAAGACGAAGATATGGACGAACTTTTGGAAACGCTTACCTATTATGCGGGGAAAACGCAGGTTATTTTCGTTAAAAACGGCAAAAAATTGCTTTGCTCGCAAAAGGTAACTCCTGGAAAAGGTCTTATGGCGGAATTGCAAGGATTTTTGTCTGCATCGCAAATTAAGTTGCAATAACGACGTTTTGGAAAAATTTGCCGAAATTTTATTCAAAATACTTGTAATTTTTTGAAAATTTGTTATAATATTATTTAGTGTGCAAGGTGCTCCGTGCGTGGGTACATAAATTTGCACTTTTTGCAGATGATAAGAAGGGATTGTTGAAAATCTACGAAGAGGTATAGAAAAATGAAACGTATTGCGTTATTGACAAGTGGTGGCGACGCTCCTGGTATGAACGCGGCAATCCGTGCGGTTGTTCGTTCGGCGTGCTATTTCGGTATGGAAGTTTGCGGTATCGAACGTGGCTATGCAGGTTTGATTGAAGACAGCGTTATTCCTATGGAAATGCGTAGCGTTTCCAACATCGTACAATACGGCGGTACTAAGCTCCGTACGGCAAGATGCTTGGAGATGATGACGAAGGAAGGACAAAAGCGTGCAGTGGAAACGTTGCATAAGCACGGCATTGAAGGGCTTGTCGTTATCGGTGGCGACGGCTCGTTCCGCGGTGCGAAGGTGCTCAGCGAAGATTATGGTATTCCTACTATCGGTATTCCAGGTACGATTGATAACGACTTGGAATATACCGATTATACGCTTGGCTTTGATACGGCTGTTAATACCTGCTTGGATATTATCAATAAACTTCGCGATACGATGACTTCTCACGAACGTGTTGCCGTTGTCGAAGTTATGGGTAGGCATTGTGGCGATATCGCGTTGTATAGCGGTATTGCAACGGGTGCGGAAATTATCGTCGTTCCTGAAATTGTTTTTGATATGGAAGATATCGTTGCTCGTATCGACCGTTCTCGTGCAAACGGGAAGTTCTCCAACATCATCATTTTAGCGGAAGGCGTTATGAGTGCAAACGAATTTGCAAAGCAAATGCAATCGATGACGTCGCACGCCGTACGTCCTACGTGTATCGGTCACGTACAACGTGGCGGTGAAACTTGTCAATATGACAGAAGTCTTTGTACAAAACTTGGTTCACTTGCAATAGATGCTCTATTTGAAGGTAAAAGTGGTGAAATGGTT
>JAFVOG010000059.1 GCA_017505945.1 Clostridia bacterium | reverse complement strand
GCGCATCATGAGTGGCAAATAGCTTTTCAGATACCCCGCTATTTCCCTTTTATATAACCGCAATAACGCTTGGTCGTCAAGCCTTGCGGTATCCGTCTTTTGCAAAGCGCGTACCCGCGCTTTCGTGGCTTTTACTAAGCGATAAAGGCGTGCAATGAAACGCTCGAAAAAATTCGTTTTATCCAGCCGTTTCCAAACGCTTGCCGTCTTTT
The DNA here is from genome assembly GCA_017505945.1 of Clostridia bacterium. Taxonomy (GTDB): domain Bacteria; phylum Bacillota; class Clostridia; order Christensenellales; family Borkfalkiaceae; genus Scatosoma. Next base: position 13,357 of record JAFVOG010000059.1, on the reverse strand, counting down.
TGTCATTCGTTTCCGAATAAAATTCGTGCCCGTCTACGAGTAACCCTTCAAACACGGGAATATGAAAGCCAAGTACCTGTTCTTGTATGCTTTTCAGCGTCGCCTCCGCTTGTACGCATTGATTGAAAAAAGCAAAATCGCGATACACGTATTCCTGCCACTGCCCCGTAATCGCGCCCACGGCTACGGGCAAAACGGTCAAGGGGCGCATTTGTAAAAAATACAGCTCCTTATCATACGCCCACTCCACGTCCACGGGCATAGACATTGCGCGCTCTAATTCCTGCGACGCACGAAATACTTCGCTTTCTATACTATTTATCGGCGTTTCCTTTTTAGAAAAATAAAACCGCTCTGGTGTAATTTCACCGCTCACCAGCGCTTCGCCTTGCCCTGAAAAACTTTCGACCAACGCTTGTTCACTATCAAACGGGGAGGTAGAAAATACAACCCCCGAACGCGTGGGCATTAACTGTTTTTGCACGACTACCGCCATTTCCGTCGTCCGTTCGTCCAGTCTATGCGCATACGCTTTCGTTCGCGCGCCGTCTTTGGAACAAAGCACTTTTTGTACGGCGGAAAACAAATCTTTCTTTTCGACGTTCAATAGAGTATCGTACTGACCTGCAAAGCTGTTATTTTCGGAGTCTTCCGCCACACTACTGGAACGAACGGCAAACCGCTCACAGCCCAAACGCTCCGCCGACGTCAAAAGCTCCTGATAAAAAACGGGCGACGAAATATCCGTCCCCGTCGGCACGACGAAAAACGCAGGGACGTTTTTTCCCATACGCAATAAAGAAAATAAGCCGAGAGCTTTCCCGCCAACTTCTTCTCTTGTATAACGCTTTTTTTCGTCGCAATAAATCATATAAATACCTTACTCCAACGCAAAATAGTTGGTTTCCAAAGAACACCCACCGCATTTGGTACAACCCTCTTGCATTTCAGGCGATAAACCCTTTTCACGCAACATCTTCCCAACGCGCGCACTGATATATAGCAAGCTCGACGAAGAACAGTTGGGCAAAGCGCGGTATTCGCAATCGTCCATCGGCTTAAAGGGGATAATGGTCGGAATCACACCGATATCCGTCAGCTTTTCACATTCCGCTATAATATCTTCGTCCGGCTGTATACCTGCAATCAATACGCAAGATACCTTACCGCGCCCGAATATTTCTACGGCATAACGATAGCTTGCATAATAATGCTCGTAGGATATTCTCGATTTTCCAGGGCAAATTTCTTGCCGTAACGTCGGATTTGCAACTTCCAAATTCATAATGAGCGACGACGCTCCTGCATCTTTGAGCTTTTTCAACATTTTTATGTCCGAGGGAGGCGCAAGCTCCAACGAAATACCGTTATTCGTAAAAGAACGCGTACCTTTTACTATTTCGCAAAGGTAATCCACCATTTTATCGGGATTAACGTGCGTACCGCCACCTAAATTGATAGAATATCGCGCCGTCTTTTCAAATAACGCTTTCAAACCCGCAACGACTTCCTGCGCCGGCACGACCGTTTGCGTATCCGTCGGTTGTATACTGCAAAATTTACATTTCAAGCCTGGTTTATCATAGCAACACACCAAGGACGGCCAAAGCGAAATGACTTCGTTAGAATGCGGGCGGGCAAGCTCATCTATCACCGTACCCGTCTTAGGCAAATCGTCAAATAAGAAGATAGGTGTTTGCAAACCGCTATGCTCGTCTTCAATGTAAAACGCACCGTTTTTCTCGCGCATATGATAAGGGGAAACGCTACTGAAATTCTCCGCTACGCTGACGCAAATATTGCTATTATAAATACGCGTATTGATAGCGTGCACAAAGCCTTTATCGTAAAAATACGGACGGCTTTTCACCAATTCCTTACCTACTTCTTCGTCCACATGTACGCCGTAACAAAGCAAGCCTGCTTTCAACTGTGCCAAAGCTTTGCAATCCATATCATTCCTCCTCGCCGTCAAGATTATCCAGCCATTTGCTTAACTCCCGACGCTTAATCTCTTTGTTTTTGATATTATGCTCGTGCTTACTGCCACGAATAATGGTCATACTTTCAAATTCCCCAAAGCGACCTTTCAAATACTCTTCAAACTTTTCAATTTTGTAAAACGAGCAACTGAACAAATCGCAAAAAAGCGTTTTATCCACGCTATCGTAATGAAAGGCAATATGGCTTTGCGCAATCAGTACAATCCCCGACAAATACCGCGGATTGTTTACACTGGATTTCAAAACGTACGGGCGACAAATGGGATTCATATTGATTTTCGACGGCATTTCGTCTAAAATATTATAAATATTTTCTAGCGTAACTCCCTTAGGTTCTTCTATCCGCGCGATAATGTGCGGTCCAAAATCGGGATTATTCAAATTGCCGTTGTATATCTTCTCTTTGGGTATTGAAGTATCCAAAAATCTTCTTTCCGTACGGATATACCGTTGCTGTACGCAAAGGAAATAGCGTTCCAAAGTAGTTTCCAGCTTTTTTACGTCAAAATACCCGTCGTAAAGCAAATCGACGAACATACAGCCACGGAACGGAAAGGTGTGTATCGTTATATGTCCCCCGCAAAGTAACGTAAAGGCACTAATACCGTCGTCGTCCGCTTCTTCTGCGTAATAGTAAGGAAGAAGAAACGGGGGCATAACCGATTTTAAGTTCAGTACTTGCACAATCTCGTTGAGTACGTTATTCACGCTCCGTATATCGTTGAGTCGTCTTTCATTGCCTTGATAGCAATCAATCATTACGTGATTCATAGTTTTTAGTCCATTATTTTTGCAAATTCTTGGGTGGATATCATAAAGGGATTTATCCACCAGTCTTCCGTAGAACCGTATTTCAACGGAATACAGAAATAATTCCCGTTGGGCGTGTATTCGTTATCCGTGAGCAAGGTTACCATAAAACCTTCGTTTTTATTTTCTTCTGTCAAACGGTTACAGGGAATGGGAACACGGTAATTACACTTTTTCAAGTGGTCCTTATCAATATTCTCTTGATAATAGAATACGACGTACGGATACACGGGGTCGTAATCCTTATCTACCAAACGCTCCGGTTCGTTTTCATAAATTCCACGCTCCGTATAATCGTCGTTATAAATTAAGAACATAAAGAAGTCGCGGAAATAGCCAAGCCATTTTCGATAATTTTTTTGTTTGGTGTACTCGTTGATATTTTCGAGCATAGCAAACAAATTCGTTTGCGTACCGTCGTCTAAGGTTATCGACGAAAAATATTCAAGCTTTTCCACGTCGCAAATGTAATTGCGCGTTAAAACATATTTCAGGTTTTTCGCCTTTTCGCTGACGTTAAACCCGTCCGACGACGCCGTGGTGTTGTATTCCGCACACATATCAAAAAAGCTTTGATACGTTTCCGCTAAGGCATAATCCTTTATCGCTTGATACTTTTTCTTTGCGCCTGCGATAAACGAATTTTTTCCGTCGGCGTATATTTGTTCTTTGCTACGCAACGAACCTCCATGCTGTATCTCCGCCGAATACTCGTTCAAGCCCGCATAGAAGATTTGCAGTAAAAGAAAAATATTGCGGAAACATTCTACAAGCGTTTCTTTATGTAAGTTACATTCTTCCAAGGAAATGTCCACTCGGCCAAGTGCACGCAAGCTCGTTTGCAAACTATCGAATTTATACATCAAGCTCTCTTCAAACGGGCTGAACGCCGTTTTATCGTCTTCCGTTTTCAGCTCCGTCATTTGAATAATGGTATTGCATTGCAAAAGCTTTTTATGATGTGCAAACATGGCTTGTTTTTTATCCCCGCAAAGCTTTTTCAATCGCTCGATTTCCGTCTTAAAATGCAATTCCATTTGCGCTTTTACCGTTTGGTCAATACAGCGATAGGACATATTTTTCAGCAGTTGCGCATATAAATCGTCGTTCATAATGGCATATAAGAAGTCGCTGGGACCCATTTCCACCAACAATAAAGTAACGACGTTATCCCAGTAAATCGCCTCCGATTCGCTATCGGTAATTTTGGGTAAAATGGTAGGATACCGCCCCTTACATAAATCGAACAACAATTTTTTATTCGCTTGGTTCAAAGAATCGCTGATAACCAGCGCAAAGCTCCGCAAATTTTTGAAATCAAAAGACAGCACCTTGCGAAGTTCCTTCAAATCAAAATCGGCAACGGATAACTCCGATTCTGCGTTCCCTTCTTCCACTTCGGCGTCTATCTTAATTTCCACCGTATCGTCAAAGGCACGGTATAAGCATTGTTTTTTGCTCTTAAATTCACTACTTGCCACCATTAAATATGGCAATATTTTCATAGCTTTTTTCTTACCAGTACTCTCCGCAATGGGCTCGCCTTGTTGCTCCGCGCGAAGTCTTAACAGCTCGGATTGCGTAAGAATGAATTTTGTAGCAGGGAAAATATCGTTCGGTCTAAATTGGTTTAAGCGGAAATTAATCAAACAGGACAGTGTAAAATCGTCGCGATAATCCACGGCAAGCGTACGCAAAAACACAAAGCCTTCAATAAGCTGACAAAGCAATAATTTTACGTCCAGCTCCGAATACTGCCCCGCCGTTTCCTTAAACGACGCGTTTTTAATCACGCCAAGCGCTTTTTGTAATACAACGCCGAAATCGTTATCCATATTCGAGAAAAACGCACCGAATACGCCTGCACCAAGCGCGCCCTTTTTTAATGCTACCCATACTTCGATTAACGAAAAGACTTCTAAATCGTAGGTAATCTCTTCCTTTTGCAACACGCTCTCAAAGATACGGGAATAACGCGCTTTACGAAATTCCGCCTTTTCGCCGTCCGACAGTCCGTTAACCCGTTTCTTTAACTCATACCAGCAAGAAAACAAGGTAACAAATGCAAGGGAAATCAAGCGCTTTACGCTGGAAACCAACGCATACCCTTCCAAGTGGTCGTGGCGCAATTCACTTCTTAAATCCGCAAGCTCTCCGTCAAAATCCCCTTTGAGTTTGCATTCGAAAATAAGCGCACGGGTAACGGGGTGCGGTATTAAATCGGTAAAATACGTCGCGACCGCGTCGTTATTGTTTAAGTTGTCAGGTCTTTCGTTTTGATTAAAAAATCCCATCATGATTGTCAATCCGTTTATCCTTTAATAACGCCCGCGAGCTTACCGTAGCGTCCTTTGAGCTTTTCTTCCTGCGAGGTACAATTTTCAATCTTATACAGCGTACCTTCTTCTTGCCATTTGAAACGTTCTACTTCGGGAATACCCATTGTATCCACGCCGTCAATCATTTCGTCCACAAACCGATACCCTAAATCGTCCACGCCGTAGGTATCCGTAAGTCTACGAATTTGCATAATTCCTTTATACGCCTCGTTGCGCAATTTCAAAATATCCACGGGCGAGTTTTCGTCGCACGACGCTACTGCCGTGGGTACAAGCACCAAGCGTCTGGGATTCGACAGCTGTTGATGCTTTAATTTTTGCGGAATTCTATCCACTATGTAATGCTTTGTACCAGCACGGAACTGATAGGTAGGACGCATACACATAACCATGGTATCTACCTTTTCCATAACCATTACCGTAGACATTTGCATACCTGCCGCACAGTCAAAAACCAACGCCTTGGGCTTTTCGTCTTCGTCTAAATCATTCAACGCGCTAATCAATCTGCCAAGCGGAGAGTTTATCTCGTCGTACACGCTTTTGAACGTATCGTCGGAAAAGTTGCTGAGCGTCGAGTCTACACCGCAGAACAACACTGCTCCGTCGTCTTCTAACCCTAATTCCTTACCTGCCTTATTAAAAAGCGCGTAATATTCTTCCAAATCCCCTTCTTCGTCAAAACCGTTTTGGATTTTAGAACAAATACCTTCGGTATCTTTCACGAATAAATTATTCGCGGAATACTTCGCTCCGTTGAAATTATCCAGCTTGTCCAGTAGGTTGGTCATACCCATACTATCCAAGTCCACGTCAAATACCAAAATCGGTTGCTCCGACGTTGCGCCGAGCTCTTTTGCCAAGAAAGGCAACGTATTATAGCAGGTGGTCGTACGGCACGCACCGCCCTTATAGGAATTAAACGAAATAATCTTCATAACCAATCTCTCCTTTCTTAATTATCGTCCACGTCTTTTTTCGATTTACCGCGGAATACGTCATATTCACTGCCACGGAAAGTATCGAAGAAGTTGGAAAGCTTGGGAACGCTCTTATTCTTGTCGCCTTTTTCTCTGTCGCGGTAAGACCACCACGTCATGATAAAGCCTTCCATTTCTTTCTTCATTTCCGCATATTCGCTTGCAATATCTTCCTTATCCACCAACATACGGTTGTTGAGCACGCCGTCGAACGCCAATGCAAACATAGCGGAAAGCGCCTTCGCATCCTGTGCATCCGACGCATATTCTACGCTAGCCTTTTCTTCATCCTGCTTATACAAAATTTTCTTATTTTCTACGTATTCTTTTACGCAATCAAAATTACCGTCTCTCGACAAATCCAAGCCTTCGTCAAAATATTCTTTTGCTTTTGCTTGATAATACGCTTGCGTCTTTTCCACGTCCTTGCCTTCGTCGTTTAAGCGTTCAAATACCACCGCCGATAAAATACGCTTGAAGTATCCAGCAATTTCTTTATCGATAATGCTCTTTAACATTCTACCAAGCGCATTTTCTTCCGCTTGTAAATTTTGCAATTTGAGATTATCTTCTTCCGCGCGCAGAATATCCCTTGCTTTTTCTTCAATTTGCTCGTCTTTGGCTTGTAAGGCTATCGCTTTCTCCGTTTCCTTAGCTACCAAATCTTCTTTATGCTTATTGCGTAAAGCGTCCAAATTCTCCTTATATTGCATCTTTACGCTGTCTACGTTTTCACGCGTAATACCCAGCACAAGCTTTTGGAATCCGTCTACGGCTTTGAGTTCTTCCTCGGAAACAAGCAAGCTACCGTCTTCTGCATCCACCGAAAGACGCTTATCCAGCTCTTGACGGCATTGGCGCATTGCCAAAAAGCCCAGCTCGTATTCCTCATAATAACTGAAATAGTCGTACTCAATAGCTTCACAGCACCGAGCCGTTGCGTTCATATCAATTTCGTCTTCGTTCCAAAGCCATCTGCGCGGGTCTTTTGCCTTTTGCGATTTTTTACTCTCACGGTTTTGCGAATCAATGATTGCCGTATACAGCGAAGAAATGTCCGCTTGGGGATATTTCGTCAATGCGTTTACAATCATAATTTTTGACGACAGCAACATAGGACGAATATTATTCACCGCGATACTGCCCTTATTCAAACGGGAAATACGGATGGTTTCCGCATCAATATCTTCCGACGTATACATAACGTAATCGGTATCTACCGCCCCTAAACGCTGACGGTCGTTGAACTTTCTATACAAAACCTGCACACGGTCAATCGCGTCCTTGGTTGCGTTCAAATAGTCGCGGTATTCGTTGATTCGCATCAAATCGTTGCTCTTTTGCGTTTCAAGATATTTTTGGAATACACGCGCAATCTCGTACGTTTTATTCCAAAGCTCTTTGTTTTCCGACGAGTAATCGTTGGAGCGTTTCGCGTGTTCTTCCACAACCAACGCTTTATCCGTTTGATAATCGCCTTGATAGCCAAGCTCTTCCATGGCGTATTTTTCAATTGCTTCGCCTTCCTGCGCATCGTAGCGCGACGCTAATTTATAATCGTCCATAAACCGACGGATAACCAATTCTTTTTCGGCGTAACCCAGCATGGTTATCATGGCTACGTACAAAGGATTAAACAATGCGGACGAACGGTTACTGCTCATCAGCTGGCTTTCGTTTTGCAGTTCGTACGACGTACCGTCGGCATAGAATGCATCCACTCCGTATACATCCTTTGCGCCTTCGTAAATGGAAACGGCTACACGGTACATTGCGTTCATTAAATTTTCCGTACGGCTACCTTTGTATACGCCTTCTGCGTCGATTAAATCCATAAAGTCTTGGTCGCGCTTAGAGCCTTTTTTATCAAATGCGTCTTGATAACGGCTGATTGCCTCTACCACGAAGAAGGTATCGTTTAAGGTTACACGTTTGGAGAAAGTCGGGTCAACGGTAGCGCCCCAGCCTTTGTAATTGTTTTTCCACACGTAATTTAACAGCATATCGATTATCTTACGCATAGTCTTTACAACGCGGTCAAAAACACCGTTGGTTTCCCAGTTTTCATTCGCGAAGAACAGTTGCTCTCTCTTGATAGCACGGCGCAAATATACAAGCGTAGTGAATACCGTCGCCACCGTAAACGTAACGGGTACGTTATTATATTCCCCGTCGGCCGTTTCCTTAGAGAAAATTTCCAAGCAATCGGACGGGGACACGTACGTACTCAAATCAAAACCTTTTTTATCGTCGTTGACGTAATCCAACACGAAATTCAAAGCGGTAAAGAAATTCTTTTCTTCCGTTCCGTCCAGCGTCTTATCCCGCATTTCACCGAAGTTATAAACGATTAAAATCGATTTTACGCAGTTACAAAGCTCCAATAAAACGCCCTTTTCATCCGAGAGTTTCTTCACCTTTTCATTCAAACGCGCAAACAAGGCACTTTTGATTTTTAAGGATACACTCGACGCCTCTTCCTGCCATTCAGACGCTTTACCCTGCCGAATTTGTTGTACCAACAACTCAATCGCGTCATTGATTTCTTTTGCATTCATAACTTTCTCGCTCATATTTCCATCTCCTTTACGTTAATTTTTGATATATTTTGACAAGCTTTTTCAAGTCCTACGGGCGCTTTTCCTTGGCATATGATTTCGTTTAAGGAAAAGCAATCATAAAAAGCTTTTTCGCCTATTTCTTTGATACTCTTAGGTAAAACGACCTTTTCTAAATCCAAACAACAGCAAAACGCCGATTGACCTATATATTCTACTCCATCGCAAAGTTCTATTTCCTTGCAGGCATTCCCAAAAAACGCCTCGTCCGCCACCACGCGACAGTTCTCTATTCTCAGCGTATCCGCGTCCGCGCCCCCAACGGCAACCTGTCCCACAAGTACGATATCCTTTTGGCTCTCTACGATTTTCGTACCTGCAAACGCGCCTTTACCGCATTTGGTTACGCTGTCCATACCCGATACCTGCGCTAAATTTCTACATCCTGCAAACGCGCTGTCGCCGATAATTTTTACCGTTTCACCGATTTGTAAGGCCTCCACGTCTTTATTTCCCTGCACCGCGCGCATTTCAATTTCTTCAATAGGTACGGGTATACTCAAAAAGGAATCTTGTCCCCTATACGCAAGCATTTTTTTGCCGTCGTTTGCAAGCTCGAAATCCCCGATATCGTTTTCCCAACTCATCACGGCAGGCTGTAATAATTGCACCAAACGAGCAAACGCCTGTTCTTCGCTTGGATATTTATTCATAATGACAGCTTCGATACGATTATTACCCAAAGTGTAAGTAATACTTCCCTTTCCTTCGTCTTCTTGGAAATAATAATCGTCCAGCACCAACGGCACGAGCAATTTACCCTTCATATGCTCTACTTCTAACTGCACTTCCGACGAACGCAAAGCAGATTCACTCGCCACCAAAACGTACGCCGACGCTTTAATCAGCTTGTTTCCGATTTGCTCCGCGTAATTACCGCCTTTCAGATGACCGTCATACCAGTAACAAACTTTATTTTTTCCCAAATAAGCACAAAGCCTATCCGTTAATGCTTTATCCTTACTGCTATGACTGATAAATACGTATTTTAGCTCCATTCTATACGCCTCCACAATGAATTTTCTGCTTTTTTCGCTAAAATCCCACCTATACAGAATTATTATAACATTTTTTGTGCCTTTTTTGCAAGACTTTTAAGGTAATTCCTACATTATTTTTATGTAATATTTATATTTCCGTTATTTTAACTTATATTTACAAACAAAAATAACACCCCAAAAGCAGGCTCGCTTTTGGGGTGTTTACTGTTTATATGAACTAAATTCGATTTATCGAATCAATGCAGGCTCCGTTTCGCCCATGGTAAGTTGATATAAATGTGCATTACCTGCAATCTGCGATTTATAATCCACAAAGTATATTGTGTCATCTACAATCGCAAAATTCTTAGCATAATAGGTTTCCGCCGTCAAAACCACAGTCGGCGTCGTATTCGCGCTCGCGCTTGCCGATACTCGATACAACCCGTTATAGCCTGCGTTCGTATCCGTGTAGTAATATACGTAACCGTCTTGATATACGATATGAATGGGGTCCGTATCTTCGCTGACAAGCTTTACGTCGTCCGTGCCGTCCAGCTTACAACGCGCCAAACGCTTGTTGGCATAAAGTACGCCGTACATATCGCGGTAATATAAATACGTTCCGTCCGTATCAAATGCGTCGGTATGAATTTCTCTGCTATCCACTTTTACCGTCGTATCCGTGCTTGTCGTCATATCAAAAGCGTGAATATTGCTACCGTCGATAAAGTACAAGCAATTGCCTACGACTCTAAGGTTGGTAACGCCTTTATCGTAAATAATCGTATCATCCGTTCCGTCTAAATTACATTTATGTACCGCGGTACGTGCGCCCGAGGCATTTTCTTCCACGTAGTACAAATACGTTCCGTCCGAGCAGAAATCATACGCCGAGTATGCGTTCAATTTTTCTAACGTACCGCCTACTTTCAAATCCACGTAATACGTATCGTTATTCACAAGGTTGGATACGGTATTTACGTATAAAACACCGTTAATAATCGCGAAATCCACCGCTTTTTCCGTAGTCATACGGTAATTTACGCCCGTCGTAGGATTATAGCAACGCAACGCTTTGCCGTCCCAAATATCCAAGTAATAGATATTTCCACCGTATGCAACGACCTTACTGCCCGTGGAAATAGGCGTAGGGTCTACGGGTTTTTCAAAGTCTTCCAACAAGTTCGTTGCAAGCTCGGTATCGATATCGTACTGCATCAATTTATAGCCGTCAACGTCGTAATAATATAAACATTCGCCATCGGTTGCCAGCGAACAAAGTCCTAAATCGCCCGCTTCAATAACAGGACTGCCCGATAAATTATAATCCACCAAAGGCGACGTATTTACCCGATAAATGCCGTTACCGATTACCGTTGTTGTGAATACGTCTACGTTCACGTAATACAAATAATCGCCGACAATCGTTAAGCTTTCCCCTGCGTCAATCGTGAGCTTTCTTCTTTCCTGTGTGGAAATCGTATATTTTTCAATATAATTACCCAGTAAATTATTAACGGTATAATACAGCGCACCGCTATCCACCGTTAAATTATTTATCTTCTCGTCCACCAACAACGTTCTCGTTTGGTTTGTACCCGTCGTATTGATACAGGAAAGCTTATATCCATTATTTCCGTCCGCGAAATACAGTTTCGTACCGTCCAGTTTCAAATACTTCGCTTTACCCACGCTCAAACAGGTGGTTACAGGCTCACTCTCGGTGAAATCCGTTTTATAGATACCCGATTGATTTTGCGTCAGTCCGTTGATTACATAATATACTACGGTTCCGTCCGCTTGAATATATCTCGCGCTCTCCGTTAAAATCGTTTCGCCCGCAGTATCCGTTCCGTCATAAGAACTCGTTTTAATAGACGACATAAACAGCGTCTTGCTCACGTACATTACGCCGTCCTGACCGTAAGGTATCAAATCCAAAACGATATCTCCGCTGACCCGCTCCAACGCACTATTTGCCGAGTCGTATACGTACAATTCGTTATCGTCCATAGCGTTTTGGAAAAAGAGCATACCGTTCTCACTAAACGCCATAAACCGTTCTTCATCCGTCGCCTTAATCGTCAATTTTGCATTTAATACCAGTCTATTATGATTACGTTCCGTAATCGTTGCCGTTACGTTATATACGCCGATTTCCGTCGCTGAATTCGTAACACCGCTTACGTCGCTCGTATAAACCACGTCCGCCGTAGACGGGAGCGTTCCGCTTATCACAATTTCTTTTGCCAAACCGTCGTATTCTTCCGTTTTATCCGTAAAGGTAATACCCGTAAAATCAATTTTGTTGATGGTAAGCGTTGCCGTATCTTGATACGTATTATAGTTATCCGCTGAAACACTCACGCCGATTTCGTACGTATCCGCGTTCACAAACGGACCGTGATTACTATATGTAACGGTCGCAAACGCAGGCGCACCCGTCGCATTTATGGTATATTCTTCGCCGTCATAATCTACCGTCTTATCATCAAAAACAATTCCCGTGAAATTGATTTTATTGATGGTTAAGGTTACCGTCTTTTCGTACGTATTATAATTATCCGCCGTGATTTTTACACCGATTTGATACGTACCTGCATTCACAAACGGTCCGTGATTGGTATATTCGACCGTCGCAAACTCCGGCGCTCCCGCCACGTTTATTGTATGCTCTTGACCATTATAATCTACCGTCTTAGCATCAAACGTAATCCCCGTGAAACTTTCCAGCGCAGGCGTTTGCTCATCACCGCCGTCATTCGTAGCAGGCGGGGGCGGTGTAGTTGATTCGTTGGAATCTTCACACCCTACGATACCGAAAACGGTAAAGCAGGTCATCAATACAAGCAAAAATGATAAAAGCCATTTTTTCATACTCGTCCTTCCTTTTCTAAAATGTTTTGATGATATTTATATTATACCAAAACAATGCTTGTGTGTCAATTGAATGAACATTATTTGAATAAAAATTAACTCAACTGTTTGTAGAATGTAAAAAACTGAACAACAGGTAAACTTCCCATTTTTTACAGAAAAATGAAAAAAGTAAAAAAACAAAGTTTTGACGATAATTTTCCGTTCAAAACCCTGTTTTACCTTTAATGAAATATTGCAAGCAATATGAAATAATTAAAAAATTATGAAATTTTTGCTTTGCAAAAATGAAATAAAATTTATACCACCATATACGAAGTATATTTCATATCCGCAGGGTATTTCATAATCCTATTATTTCACTTATGCCGTCAGGCATAAATTTCATTGGAAAGGGCTACGATTTTGTATCAAAATCGTAGCCCTTTCCTTTGTTCGTTATGGACAATTCTGCTGTAAAGCGATTTTTTAGAACTGACTTAAACTCAGCGGAATAAAAATTTATTCTCCACTAATATCATCAATATCGACTTCAAACTCATCAGTAGATCCAAACAATGGAAATCCAGTAATATCTATATTATTTTTCTTGCAAAAGTCTTTTAATTTTTTAATAATTGAGCCCGAATATTGATCATCTGAATAATTTTTTAATCTTTTAAACTGTTCTTGTATAAAATAAAGTTCTTCTTTGTTGGGTGTTTCCGCCGTCAAATCATAATATCTTAATAACATATCTGCATAAGT
>JAFVOG010000058.1 GCA_017505945.1 Clostridia bacterium | reverse complement strand
GGGGCAAGCGGATATGAAGAAGACGGGAAACCGCGCCTTGTCAAAACGCCTTGGACGGACGCGCCCGTACCCTTTGAAGAAGCGGCGGAAACGGGTACGAGAAAGGTAATTGAAGACCACTCTACTATCGGCGTACTGGTGACGACGGACGGCTCGGTTACGGAAATCCCCCGTGCTGATTACGCGCCCGTGGAAGAAAGAGTGGTAACCGAACTGAAAGCGTTACAAAAGCCTTTCGTTATCGTGTTAAATTGCAAAACGCCGTCGTCCGTTAAAAGTTTAAAAAAGGAAATGGAAGACAAATACGGCGCGCCCGTCGTGGCAATCAACGTGGAAAAGGCAGGGGAAGAAGAATTTGCGCAAGTCCTGCAAACGGCGTTGTTTGAATTCCCCGTATCGCGTATCGATATCCAAATTCCCAAATGGTTGCAATCTTTCCCTGAAAGTAACGCTACGGTAGGTGCGCTGACGTCCGCGCTTAAAAAGGTCGCGCCTAGCATTGAAAAAATGCGTGATTGCACGGCACTGGAAACGCTGTTCGACGAAAGTAGCGATTATGAAAATCCCACCGAAATCCGTATGGATTTGGGTACGGGTAAAGTGGAAGCCTTTTTCGGGGTAAAGGAAGGGCTGTTTTATCGAGAATTGAGCAAGGCTTGCGGTGCGGAAATCACGGACGAATTGCAACTGATGACGCTGATGCGTTCGCTTTCGTCTATGCAAGGCGCGTACGAAAAGGTAAAGACGGCGCTTGCGGATGCCGAACAGTACGGCTACGGCGTAGTTTCGCCTACCCCCGACGAATACGCTTTGGCAAAGCCCGTTATGGTAAAGCGTGGAGCAGGGTACGGCGTGCAGTTTAAGGCTACGGCGACCAGCTATCATATCGTAAAGGTGGACGTTGTGGGCAGGGTGCAGTCTATCGTGGGCACGAAGGCGCAAAGCGAAACGTTCGTCGGAGACACGGTAGAGGCGTTTGAAAAAGGGGATAACAGCGTTTGGGAGACGAATATCTTTGGCAGAACGCTGAAAAGCTTGGTCAGCGACGAACTGTCGGGCAAAACGCAAGCCGTATCTCCCGAACTCCGCAGTAAAATACGCAGGGTTGCGTCCAAGGCAGTTAACGAAGGCAAAAACAATTTGTTCTACTTTTTATTTTAAGAATAAAACCGCCGTTTCTCGGGCATACTTGTAACGCAGTACGACGACGGAGGAACGGCTATGGGCAAGACGATGAAACCTAAACGGGATAAAGTCCCCAGAATCACGGAAGAAGAATACGTGCGCTATATTGCAACGTTGAAAAATGAAACGGCACAGGACGGAACGCCTGTTTTGCAAAATGAGAAGTTGGATAAGAATCCGTTAAACGACAACGAAACGTAAAAAAAACCGCAGGCAATTTGCCTGCGGTTTTTTTGTGCATTTATTCTTTGTCTTGGGGCTTATCCGCCAAAGTAAATCCGTATTCGATATCGGGATTTACGGCAAGCACTGCGCGCGCGAATTTTTCGTTGTAATCGGGCGCAATCCGTAACACGCTCGCCTGTTCGTTTGCGTAAACGGTAAGCTTGTTTTCGTCGGTATTTAACAGTAGGGATTTGATTTCCGAAAGGGGAATTTTGATACGGAACAAACCGAACGTTTGTAAAAAATGCGTTTGGGTTATTGTATATCCCGAACGGAAAACTACGGATAAAGACGCCACCACGCAAAACGCCCCGATGGGGAATAGAAAGACGTACTTGATAACGTCCCAAGGCTTGTACGCGCCAAAGCGGACGATACGCCAAATGCAAACGGCAATCGTCGAAACGCCCAGCAGAGCAACTACGATACACGCCACCGTAATCCATACGGGCAGGCGCGCGGAAAAATATGTTTTTTTCGTGTTCGTGTTTTTCATACGTCAAGTATAGCACGCCAAACGCAAAAACGCAAGTGCAAATACAAAAAAAGAAAGTATTTTTATGGCGAAAGGAAGAAAGGGCGGTTAAAAAAGTCGAAAAAGGACAAAACTATCCATACGAGAAAAAAGGACGGTTTGCTATGGAGTGGAATAAACAACGGTTTTTAGAATATTTCGACGGGCTTTTACGGGTAGAGGGCGGAGATATGCAGGAAAAGGACGTCAAGCTCCGCTATCACGCGCTTTGCAAATGCATTATGAGTGAAGTGCATTTGGCTTGGGAAAGGAGCAAAAAGGATTTTAACAGGCGTTGCGGTTATTTTTCGGCGGAATTTTTAATCGGACGCGCAATCTTTTCCAACCTTTTACATTTGGGGATTTTAGACGAAGTAAAAGACGCGTTATTCGCGCAGGGTATTGACATACACGACTTTGAAGAAGTAGATGACCCTGCTCTTGGAAACGGCGGTTTGGGACGGCTTTCGGCGTGCTTTTTAGAAAGCTCGGCAACGCAGTCTATCCCTATGGACGGGTACGGCTTGCGTTATCGCTACGGCTTGTTCAAGCAAAGCTTTGAAAACGGCTTTCAAAAGGAAGACGGGGACGACTGGCTGTCGTGGGGCGACCCGTGGAGCGTGCGTAGGGAATCGGAACGGGTAGAAGTGCGATTTGCCGATTTTTCGGTGTACGCCGTACCCTACGATATGCCCGTTATCGGATATAAAAACGGCGTGGTCAATACTTTGCGACTTTGGCAAAGCGAGCCGATAAAGCCGTTTTGTTTCCAAGCGTTTGACAAAATGCAGGGGTGTGAAGTGGCGCTGGATAACTATTGCGCTACGCAAATTACCGCCGTATTATACCCCAACGACCACACGAGAGAGGGGAAACTGTTACGGCTTAGACAAGAATATTTGCTTGTTTCCGCGTCCTTGCAAAGTATGTTAAAATCACATTTTGACAAGGGTAGAAAGCTTGCCGATTTTCCTGCGTTTGCGGTGGTACAGCTCAACGATACGCATCCTACGCTTGCTATTCCCGAACTCATTCGGCTGTTGAAAAAAGAAGGGGTTTCCGTTAAAGAAGGGCTTGCCTATTGCCGTAAGCTGTTTTGCTTTACCAACCATACTATTATGGGCGAGGCGTTGGAAAAATGGGATAAGAGCCTGCTAAAGGAAATTTTGCCTGAGATTTGGGATATTTTAGAGGAATTGCAGACGCTTGCCGAAGAAGAAAACTTGGATAAAACGAAAAACTATATTGTTAAAGACGGCGTTGCGCATATGGCGAATTTAGCCATTTTTGCGTCGGGTAAAGTAAACGGCGTTGCGCAAATCCACACGGGAATATTAAAAGAAAAGACGTTTAAGGACTGGTACGAAATATATCCCGATAAATTCGTCAACGTCACCAACGGTATTACGCCAAGGCGTTGGTTGCTCTTAAACAACCCGTTACTTGCCAAGGAAATTACGGAGCGTATCGGTGATGGTTGGCACACCGACCTTAGAAAAATTGCGGATATGAAAGCGTTTTTACACGACGCGACGTTTCGCAAACGCTTTGTAGAAATCAAACGCGCCAACAAGCGCGCTTTGGCTGGGTATATCGCAAGAAAAGAAGGGGTGATTTTACCCGAACGTTTTATTTTCGATACGCAAATTAAACGCTTGCACGAATATAAACGGCAACTGCTGAACGCCTTTTCTATATTATATATGTATAATAAGCTAAAAAAGGGCGAATTGCCGTCCTTTCAGCCTACGGCATTTATCTTTGGGGCGAAGTCGGCACCTGGGTATTATTTAGCGAAAGCGGTAATTAAATTTATCAATGAAATTGCCAAACAAATCAACGCCGATACGACGGTTTCGGATAAACTCAGGGTGGTGTTTGTGCAAAACTATAACGTTTCGTACGCGGAAAAAATCGTGTGCGCAAGCGACGTATCCGAACAAATCTCTACCGCGGGTATGGAAGCCAGCGGAACGGGGAATATGAAATTTATGCTAAACGGTACGGTAACTTTGGGTACGCTGGACGGGGCAAACGTAGAAATTTGCGAAGAAGCAGGGAAAGAGAATAACTATATTTTCGGCGCGACGGTGGACGAAGTGGCAAGGGTGAAAAAGGACTATAATCCCAAGAGCATTTTAGAAAACGACAAAGAGCTGTCCGCGGTGGTGGAAAGTTTGGTCAATGGTAGCTTTCACGACGGCGGTAGCGGTATGTTTCAAGCTTTGTACGACAGCTTGCTTGCGGGAAACGAGCCCGATAGATATTTGGTATTATACGATTTTGAAAGCTATATGCAAGCAAAATTGCGCTTGAACGCCGAATACGGTAGCGAGCCGTTTTTGGATAAGTGCATTATCAATATGTGTAGCGCAGGGAAATTCTCCGCCGACAGGTCGGTAAAAGAATACGCGGAAAAAATTTGGAAGATATAATAAAACCGCCCCGAAAGGACAGCCTTTCGGGGCGGTGGTTTATTTTGTTTTAGCCGACGATTAAGTTAATCAATCTACCCTTAACGATAATGCATTTTCTTACCGTCTTGCCTGCAATTTGTTCGGCAATTTCGGGGTTTTGGCATACGATAGCTTGCATTTCTTCATCGGAAAGCCCTTGTGCAATCATCATCTTCGCTTTAATTTTGCTGTTGATTTGCACGGCGTATTCTACTTCGTCTTTGACAAGCGCTTGTTCGTCCACAAGGGGGAACGTTTCTTCGAACACGCTGGACTTATGTCCCGTAATTTCCCAAAGCTCTTCCGAGAAGTGGGGGGCAAACGGTGCGAACATACGAATTAAGTCTTCAATGGCTTCTTTGTAGAACGCTACGTTTTTATCCGTAACTTCCGCGTCGTATTTTTGCAGTGCGTTTACGTATTCCATAATACGTGCAACGGACGTATTAAACGAGAATACTTCCGCGTCGCGCGTAATGCATTTAATGGCATAATGTTTCGCGTAGTTCAGCGCTTTTTCTTGTGCGCGCATTTCGGTTACGCCCGTCTTGCTTTCTTCGGTGGATTTTCTAACCAACCTTTCCACCCGTTCGGTGAATTTTGCCACCGACTTAATACCGTCGTCGTTCCAAGGACCGCCTTCGGTATAGCTGAAACCGAACATCAAATACAAACGGAAGATATCCGAACCGTATTCGTCCACGTACACGTCGGGGGAAATGACGTTCCCGTGCGATTTGGACATACGGTTGCCGTCAGGGCCTAAGATAATGCCTTGGTGTACGAGCCGTTTGAACGGTTCGTCAAAGTGCAAGTAGCCCATATCGCGGAGTGCCTTGGTGATAAATCTTGCATACAACAGGTGCATACAAGCGTGTTCCGAACCGCCTACGTACACGTCAACGGGGCACATTTTATCAGCAACTTCCGTAGAGAACGCTTGCTTGTCGTTGTGCGCGTCGGGATAACGCAAATAGTACCAACTGGAACATACGAAGGTGTCCAGCGTATCGGGGTCGCGTTTTGCCTTGCCACCGCAATTCGGGCAAGTGCAGTTCATAAACCCTTCGTGCGACGCCAAGGGGGATTTGCCCGAGGGACGGAATTCCACGTCGTAAGGGAGCTTGACGGGCAAGTCCTTTTCGGGTACGGGAACGACTCCGCATTTTTCGCAGTGAATCATAGGGATAGGCGCACCCCAGTATCTTTGACGGGATACCGACCAGTCGCGCAAGCGGTAGTTGATTTTCTTACCGCCTTTACCGATTTTGGTAAGGTGGACGGCGATAGCGTCGCGCGCTTCGTCGCTGGGCAAGCCGTCGAAACTACCACTGTTTACCAAGATGCCGTCTTCGCAGAAGGGGAGTACCGTTTCACCGCCTTTCTTTTGGATAACTTGCGTAATGGGCAAGTTGTATTTGGTGGCAAAAGCATAATCTCTTTCGTCGTGAGCGGCAACCGCCATAACGGCACCCGTGCCGTAGGAATAGAGTACGTAATCGGCAAGATAGATGGGTAATTTTTTGCCCGTCAAGGGGTGCGTAGCGTACGCGCCCGTAAATACGCCTGTCTTTTCACGGGTAGTGGACAATCTGTCGATATCGTTGCTTTCAGACGCTTTTTGAACGTATTCGGCAATGGCGTCCGCATTTTCGGGGTGTACTTGCTTAAACTTTTCCGCAAGGGGATGTTCGGGGGCAAGTACGACGTAGTTTACGCCGAAAACGGTGTCGGGACGGGTGGTGAATACGTTGATAATATCGCCCGTTTCGCACTCGAATTGAATTTCGCAACCCGTCGATTTGCCTATCCAGTTCTTTTGCATAAGCTTGGTTTTTTCGGGCCAGTCCAAATCGTCCAAGCAATCCAAAAGTTCTTCGGCGTATTCGGTAATCTTGAAGAACCATTGCGTCATATCCTTACGGTTTACGATACTACCGCAACGTTCGCATTCTCCACCGATAACTTGTTCGTTGGCAAGTACCGTTTCGCAGGAAGGACACCAGTTTACAAGCGCTTCTTTTCTGTATGCAAGTCCCTTTTTATACAGTTGCAAAAACAGCCATTGCGTCCATTTATAGTAATTTTCTTCGCAAGTAACCATTTCCGCGGACCAGTCGAACATAGCGCCCATATTTTTAAGTTGGCGTTCCATCGTTTCGATATTCTTTTCCGTGGAATCTTTGGGGTGAATCCCCGTTTTAATGGCGTAGTTTTCCGCAGGCAAACCAAACGCGTCGAAACCCATAGGTTGGAACAGTTCGTAGCCTTGCATTTTCTTAAAGCGTGCATACGTGTCGGTAGGGCCGTAGTTATACCAGTGACCTACGTGCAATTTCGAGCCGGAAGGGTAGGAAAACATTTCCAAAACGTACATTTTTTTGTCCGCGTTTTTCTTATTGAAAACGTTAATTTTGGATTTTTCCCATTTCGCTTGCCATTTGCTTTCTACGGATTTCATATCCATATGCGATAACCTCACTTTTGCGCGAATACGCGCGCGAATACATTAAATATAATTTATCAAGTATATATTATAGAGTATTTTTTTAGGCAAGTCAAGCGATTATGCTCGTTTAAGGGGGGCTAATTTTACGAAAAGGGATAAATAATTTTGCGTTTGCGGCATACAATAATGTTGTGGAAGAAATAACGATAACGCAAAACGGCT
>JAFVOG010000006.1 GCA_017505945.1 Clostridia bacterium | reverse complement strand
AGGGACTATTTTTACTATAAAAAAATAGACGACGGATTTATAATATAAAAAAGCCTTTTAAAAGGAGTTATACAGTATGTATACAAAAACTACATTTGCACTATTTTTTGGTAACAGGGGTTTTTTCCCCGGGGAAGTAATTGCTTTGGCACGTGAAGAAATGTGCAAGGCGGTAAGCGATGCTGGGTACAGTTATATAATTATGGATGAAAACCAAACTCGTTATGGCGCAGTGGAAACGATAGCGGAAGGAAAGAAATATGCTGAATTTTTAAAGGAAAATGAAGGCAAATATCAAGGCGTTATCGTATGTATGCCTAATTTCAGCGATGAAAACGGGGCATATTATGCCTTAAAGGACGCAGGGGTTCCCATTTTAATCCAAGCATATCCCGATGAGCTTGGGAAAATGGACTTTGCGCATAGAAGAGATGCAGTATGCGGTAAAATTGCTATGTGTAACGTGTTGCGCCAAGCGGGAATCAAGTACACGCTCTCGGAAAAATTTGCGGTAAATCCTTTAAGCAAAGAATTTGCGGAGGATTTAAAACAGTTTGCGGGTACGTGTAGGGCAGTACAAGGATTAAAGAGCTTTACCGTAGGTGCAATCGGTGCAAGAACGACGGCGTTTAAGACGGTGCGTATCGACGAAATTGCCTTCCAAAGAAAGGGGATAAACGTAGAAACAATCGACCTTGCACAGGTCTTTGCGATTATGGACAGTATGGAAGGCGAAGCGTTGCAAGCGAAGATGGAATATTATAGAAACTTCTCCGACTTTGGCAAATATAAGGAAATCAAATTAGAGAACATCGCGCGTTTGGCTCTTGCAATAGATAAATTGATTGCGGATTATGCATTAGACGCAATTGCCATTCGCTGTTGGGACGAACTGCAAAAAAGATACGGAATTGCGCCTTGTGTAATTTTGAGCGACTTAAATGGACGCGGAATTATGTGTGCATGCGAATTGGACGTAAACAATGCGGTTATGATGCGCGCTTTAAACTTGGCGGCAGATTTCCCTGTTATGCTTTTGGACGTAAATAATAATTATGGGGAAGATGACAGTAAAATTGTCTTTTTCCATTGCGGACCTGCGCCTGAAGCGCTTCTTGCGGGCAAAGGACACATCGAAGAACATCTTATGTTTAAGAAGACGTATGGGGACGAAAGCGGCGTGGGATTGAACGTGGCAAAGATTGCCCCGAACGAAGTTACGATAGGCAGTATGAAAACTGAAGACGGTAAGCTGTGGTCGTTTACGGCAGAAGGAGAGATTATAGACGAGCCGTTGGATAAAGAATTCTTTGGGTGCGGAGCAGTATTTAAAAAGAAGGGCGGCACTGGTAACGATTTACTTAATTATATGTCAACGGAAGGGTATAGACATCACGTTGCCATTACTAAAGGATATTGGAGCAAAGCCGTCAAGGAAGCATTTAAATATTTAGATTTGAATTTAGATTTAATTTAATAAAAAAGGAGAAAAATTATGAATAAACTTGGTATTTTTGTAAACTTTTGGGAGAAAAGCTGGAAAATAAATTATCCGTATTATATTGACAAAGTGAAAAAACTCGGTTATGATATTCTTGAGTTCCAAGCACAACCTTTGCTTGATATGACGGACGAGGAATGTCGTTCGATTAAAAAACACGCGGATGCAAACGGGATAAAACTTTCTTATAGCTTGGGTTTAAATCCGAAATATGACGTAGCAAACCGCGATAAGGCGGTGCGCGACGGCGGTGTGGAATATTTGAGCAATATTGTAAGAAAGATTGCCGTAATGGAAGGAGAACTTTTCTCGGGAGTAACGTATGCGGGTTGGGGAATCCCTAATCATTTTGTGGACGATAGGGAAAAAGAAGATTTGTTCTGCCGTAGTGTGGAAAGCATGCGTCAAGTGATGAAAGTGGCTGAAAAGGAAGGCGTTACCGTCTGTTGCGAAGCGGTAAACCGTTTTGAATCGCCTCTTATCAATACGGCAGCGGAAGCAATCCGCTATGCAGATATGGTAGATAGCAAAAACATCGGTATTCATTTAGATACTTATCATATGAATATCGAGGAAAACAATATTGGTGATGCAATTCGTTTGGTGGGTAGTAGATTGCGCCATTTCCATACGGGCGAAAACAATAGAAACGTACCCGGAAGAGGGCATCTTGATTGGGATGAAATCTTCCAAGCATTGAAAGATATCCATTATAAAAACGATATCGTTTCCGAACCGTTTTTGCAAATGGGTGATGAAGTGGGTTATTATATTCGCGTATGGCGTGACATTTTGGAAAATCCTACGGAGGCAAAATTGGACGCGGAAGCAAAATTTTTGCTTGATTTCACAAAAGGCATGTTGATAAAATACAATATTTAATTGTGATACACCTATTGAAATTCGAACCTTTTAGGTAGGACATTTCAATAGGTGTTTTTGTTTTTTTTATGCAATTATAAAAAGATGTGCGGATTTTTGGGATACAGGCATTTCTAGAAATCGTGTAAACTCAAAAATTTCCACGATTAGAAAAAATCGAAATGATGTAGTACATGGAAATGAAATAAAAGAGGATTTAAAAAGTGCGTCAGAAAAAGCAATAGATGCTTTTGAAGAATTAATAGGAGATTTAAAAATATAAAAGAAATAAATTAAGGGCTGAGATTTTAAACGCTAATAGATTATGAATATTACCTCTAATAGTCCTTGTTTTTGAAGTCAATTTAGATAAAGAAAATAAAGGTTAAATGTAGTTGAGTTAAGGGAAAGACTGTTCTCAAATTGTAAAGGAGAGTTCCTACAAAGTTCCTACAATTTGCAGAGAATATGTTTACTCAACTTATCATATTTATGTAAAAACCCATAAAAAGGCACAAAAAATGTATAGATTTTATCACTTTTTGGCTCAAAAAGGCGTAAAAAAAGGCTATTTTTTAGCCTGTTAATCCGTGTGTCGTCAGTTCGAGCCTGACAGGGGCAGCCATCTTGCACTTACAAAATAGCTGTAAGTAGCAAAAAAGACGAGATTTATTCAATCTCGTCTTTTTTATTCGTTAAATACTGCATAAAATGGTGTAAAACGGAATAATTATTCACTCAAAAAGTTGGACAAAAATGTTACAATTTAGAGCTGTCATTTTGCGATTTTCCAGAACATATAGGGTTTGAACTGAAACGGCGACTTTTTTTGACCGTTTTTTTATTATCCTTGTGGCTCTATTATGTTATATAAATCTAAATTAGATATTGAAGATAAAAAAACCTATCGTTACTGTGTCGCTTGTTATATGCCGTATGTATTTGGGTTTAGTACCGATTTAGAGGCTCTAAAAAAATTAGACGAAAAATTAGTGTTTAACCACGGCGTTGTGTCTTGTGAAAAGGTTGAAATGGACGGGGTATTCCAGTGGGAGTATCCAAACGCTTGGGCACCACATAATTATTATGCGGTATTAGCTCATAAAAATGTTGGTCTTAACGAGCAAGCAAAAGAGATAGCGTTAAATTTTGTAAATAACATTGCTAATGAATTTTCAAAAAGTGGAAAATTGTATGAAAAATATGATGCTATCGTAGGAGGAAAAGCCGTCGTCGACGAATACGGCACCCCCGAAATGCTCGGTTGGACAGCAGGCGTTTTTCAAGTATTATATAATGAATATCTTAATAAATAAGGAGTGTACATGTTATTTTTGAATATTTGACCCACTTTGCGATATATAATTGCTACAACTCATTTTTAAGAATAAATAGTTCAATTGCAATATAAAAATAAAGTGTGGCTCTACTGCTTTCTTAGCAAAACTTATATAAAAGCGAATGAAATTGTGAACGACGTGCGTAAGCAAATTTATTACTTTAAGGTTCAAATCTATCATAGGGAGTGCTTTTCTTAAAACTCACAATTGTGCAATAAAGGCACTTAAAATCTACCCCCCTAGACAAAAGATAAGGGATACCCACAATCAAGTAGGTATCCCAATTTTTTATTCATAAAATAGGTTTGTCTAAGTGTTTTGAGAAAGCAATAAACAGCAATAAGTATGGCGATAGGCAGTGACGAAACTTTCAAAATTTATTTAATATAAAATAGAATAAGATTAAAAACAGTATTATTCCCAAAATTAACTCGTTTTTGAATGAAATTACGGGTGCTTATTTAATTAGCTAAAACTGGTTGTATTTTACAAGTGAAAAATTAGTGAAGGTTATTGACAAGGGCTTATAAGTAGAGTTATAATAATTAAGATATATTTCTACGAATAATTTTTCAAAATGGTATGCACTACGTGTCGTTCTTATGAAGGAACGACATATTTTACTTTTGAATACAAGATATGCGTTTTTACTGCTTCACTGCACTGCTTGTTGGAGTATCTTCATTCGGCTTTTTGTTTAAGAATCTTAAATACGCTCGATAGAAAGTTACGTAGTTTTCAAAAGAGAGTTCTTCCGCTACCGTCGTGGGTTGCTTTCCAGCTTCTATAAGTTCTTGGGCATAAATGATTTTCTTATAATTGATGTATTTTTTCAAAGGAATTTGCAGTTTTTTTGCAAAATTATGCGTAATCCAAGATTCTGACTTATAAAAAATTTTAGATAGCAGTTCGGCTGTAATTGGTTGTGTTAAGTTTTCATCAATATAGTCAAGAATATTATTCAAAATATTATTTGTTTCAGTTGGAATAATAGAAGCATTGGGTTGTTGATATTTAAGATGAGTAAGCAATAACGCTAAGTTTTGTTCAATAAAAAAGGTAATATCGGCGTCTTCGTATTTGTCGTCGTATTCAAACCTTGCCAATGATGAAAAGAATAAATCAATCGGAGAATTCTTTTTAATATGATATATATTGCTTAATGTTTGTAAGATTTCTTGAAAGCGTTTAGGCAGTAATTTTTTAGAGAAATGAATACAATACCGTTCATACGCGTCGCTGGAGGCGGATGGTAATAAATAGTGGTATGCGCCTGCTGGAATAAACAATAAATCGCGTTTGTTCATTTTATAAACCGAGGCGTTAATAAATAAGCTTGCGTTTCCGCGACGAAAATATAAAAACTCATACTCGTTGTGTATGTGTTTAGGATACTCGTCGGGTTTTGGCGACTCGCGAATAATATGGTCGTAATACATAAGTGGCGTTCTATATACTTTCATAATAATATAATACCATAGATTTGCTAAAAATGCAATGGTTTTAGCAAAAAATGTTATTGTTATTTTCGTTTTTTGCTGTTACAATTATAGTGTATTATAGAAATAGTATACATAAATTCATAATTTGCGGAGGGATATTGTGAAAAAAATTAAAAAAGCACTCGTATTAATGTTGTCGGCGTTTATGGCGTTTAGTGGTATGGCGGTAGGATGCGCTCAACCGGAAATTCCCAACGAAAACGATGCACTCAACGAAGAAATCGACCCTAATCGTACGCAAATTCACGTTTTTTGCTTTGACGGTGGGTTTGGCTCGGATTGGCTTGTATCTTTGAAAAAGAAATTTGAAGAAATGCATAAAAACGATTCGTACGAAGACGGGAAGACGGGTGTTCAAATCATGATTAACCCTGAAAAAGACGAATTAGACGTAGACGAAATTTCTTACAACAAAAACGAATTGTTTTTCACGGAAAACGCGTATTATTACGATTTATTGAGAGCAAACGCGTTGGCGGATATTACCGACGCCGTAACAGGTTCGCTTTCTAAATTCGGGGACGAGCGCTCAATTGAGAGTAAATTAACGGATGCACAAAAAGCGTATTACGGCGTAAAAGACGATAATGAAAAGGTTCATTATTATGGTATACCGCATTATTCCATCTTTATGCAAATGAATTACAACGTGGATTTATTCGACCAAAAAGGCTACTATTTCTTAGACGTGCCGACCGGTGAAACGTTGGAGGACCGTTTTGTATACGACGTAGCGAATGATAAGAGAAGTAAAGGACCAGACGGTGTATACAATACGTTTGACGACGGATTACCTGCTACATACGAAGAATTTTTCCTGCTTTGCGATTACATTTATCAATGTTCGGATATTCCTCTTACTTGGGCAGGTAAAGTAAATAAGGGCTATCTTAGTTCTTTGTTGCAGGCATTAGCGGTAGATTATGAAGGTGCGGAACAATCGAGCCTTTATTACAATATGGACGGAAAACCTGCTAAGAACTTAGGACGAGTTGTAAACGGTAGCTTTGTAGAAGATGAAACGGATACGATAATTACGGAAGAAAACGGATACGAGCTCGCTCGCCAAGCAGGTAAATATTACGGTTTACAATTTATTGAAAAAATCGTAAACACCGAAAAATATCATAATGCGTTAGCGTTTAATACGGGGCATTCGCACATGGACGCGCAAACGGACTTCTTGAACGCCGGACACGACGGTGTTACGAATGAATCGGCAATTTTAATTGATGGTATTTGGTGGGAAAGCGAAGCGACGGCGACGTTTAACTCTATGGTAAAGAGTAAGGGCGAACAATTCTCGAAGGCTAACAGAAAATTTGCATACCTGCCTTTACCGAAAGCAACGGCAAGTAAAGCGACGGAAACGGCGCAAAGCAATACGAAATTTACTCTTTGCGATTATAGTTTCTCCTTGATGTATATGAAGAAAAACGTAGCAGAATGGAAGAAACCGTTGCTTATGGAATTCTTGCAATTCTGTAATACAAATGAAAATCTCGTGGAGTTTACGCAAATTACTAGTGCGATAAAGAGTATTGATTATACCGCGACGGAAGACGATATGAAACAAATGTCGCACTATACGAAATCTCTTTTTAATATGAAGAAGGTTTCGGATATTATTCAACCGTTCTCTACGACTGATTTATATGTAAACAATCAATTATTCTTCTCTCCGTTAGAATCTTATTACAGTAAGTTACCTTCGGGCACGAATATGCAATATCCGATTGAAGCATTTAGAGAAAAGAACGTTTCGGTAAATGATTATTTTAGTGGTATGTACACGTATTTCTCAGGTAAATGGGGGAGCTTGAAGTGATAAAAAATAATACCAACGGAAAACAAAAAAAGTACGATAAGGGATTTTATGCCCTTATCATGCTTTTCCCTACTATTCAATTCCTTATATTCTATTTGTACGTACACGTAGATTCTTTTTTATTACCTTTTCAGTCGTACGACCTTGCCGGCGGTACGATGAGTTGGACGGGGAGTAATATTTCTCAGGCGTTAGAAATACTTTTCTCTCAAAATATTTTACACGGGTTTGGATTGAATTTAATGAGCTACGGTATATCCGTTTGTATTTCGATGCCTTTAAGCTTATTGTTTTCTTTCTACATATACAAGAAGAATTTCGGTTCTAAATTTTTCCGAATTATTCTCTATTTACCGTCGATTATTTCCAGTTTGGTATTTGTTATTATTTATCAAAATTTTGTTGAGCGTGCGTTGCCGTCTTTGGTTATGTCAATAACGGGCGAACAAATACAAGGCCTAATCGAAAATATGGAAACGAGAATTCCAACTATTATTGTCTTTGGGATTTTTATGAGTTTCGGTTCAAACGTAATTTTATATACAAACGCAATGCTTGGTATTTCCGATGAAATGGTGGACGCCGCAAAATTAGATGGTGCGGTTGGGTTTAAGGAATTTATATACGTAACGATGCCTACCATTTGGCGTACGTTCTCCGTTTTCTTTATCAATGGATTGATGATGATTTTTTCAAGTGACTTAAACGCCTATGCGTTCTTTGGGCAATTAGCACCGGAAAACGTACAAACTTACGGTTATTATATCTTTGTACAAACAAAAAAGGCCGTCAATATCGGCGATTATCCCGTTCTTGCCGCAATGTCGCTTATGATATCTTTGGTAGTAATACCGCTTGTCCTTTTTGTGCGTTGGGCGTTGAAAAAATACGGGCCTTCGGAGGAATAATAAATGAATAAAACGATTGCAAAAGGAATAAAAAAGTTTTTTTCATTAAATTCCTTAATCTTTTTTGTCCTGATTTTATACGTTGCGATTTTTTGGGTGTTGGTTGCTTGGGGTGTGCTTACGTCGTTTAAGTCGTACGAAGATTTTCGAGTAAATATATTTGGACTTCCTAAACAGTGGATGTGGAATTATAATTTCATATTCAAAATGTTCAAGGTTAAGGTAACGAATGTAGACGGTAGTATGAATGACGTCGGCGTATTTACAATGACGTGGAACTCCGTCTTGTATTCGGTTGGTTGTTCGTTGGCTTCGGCTTTTATGCCTATGCTTGTTGGGTATATGTGCGCACGGTATAAAAACAAGTATTCGAAAATTACCGTTTCGGTTATCATCGTCGTTATGCAATTGCCTTTAATGAGCGGACAACTTGCTACCTTAAAACTTTTACGTCAACTTCACATTTACGATAGTATCGGCGGAATGATTTTATTAAAAGCACACCCGATATCGTTCTATTTTTTAATTTTCTTGGCTATGTTTGAAGGCATACCAAAGGAATATGAAGAAGCCGCGAAAATTGACGGCGCAGGGAATTGGAAGATTATGTTAAGCATTATTTTTCCGATGGCTTGGAGTACGTTTTTTACCGTATTTACTCTTTCAATTCAGATAGGTCATCGACATAAAAGAATTTCATCATTCCCTTTGAAAAGCATTTAGGAAAAGCAACCCTTTTACCAAGCCTTTTTGCCACTTCAAATACAGGAAGAATATTTATTTCCTCCTCCGTCGGGCAGAACATAAGAACGACATCTGCATACTTAAAGCTCATGGAATTTA
This sequence comes from Clostridia bacterium, assembly GCA_017505945.1. Taxonomy (GTDB): domain Bacteria; phylum Bacillota; class Clostridia; order Christensenellales; family Borkfalkiaceae; genus Scatosoma. Next base: position 714 of record JAFVOG010000006.1, on the reverse strand, counting down.
GGATATTATCGCAAATCTTGCTGTCAAGCCCGGACTTAATATCTCTGTCTATTTCAGCCCTTTTCTGCTTATTTAATTTTCTGATTTCCCTTTTATCGTTTCTGATTTGCTCGGTACTCATCGTGCGCAAATACTCTTTCTTACTTTTTCAGCCGCATCCTCACCCTTAAGAACACGGATAAGCTCAAAGGAAAATTCCTCCGAAGCACCTGCCGCCCTTGCGGTAATCATTGTGCCGTCCTTTACTACAGGCTCGTCTGTATAAATTCCGCCTGCTTCTATCAGCTCATTCTCCATACCTGGATAGCACACGCACTTTTTACCCTTTACCATATCAAGATGGGCAAATATTGTGGGAGAGGCACAAATTGCGGTAACAAACTTTCCGTCCTTTTCCGCCTTCTTTACAATAGAACACACCTTTTCGCTCGACTTCATGCCGTTCATGCCGCCGAGTCCTCCGGGAAGAATTACCATTTCAACATCATCTGTATAATCAATTCTGTCTAAAGTTGTATCTGCCTTTACGACAATATTTCTCGTTCCCGTTGCATACTCGCCGTTTACGCCTACGGTTGTTATTTCAATGCCCGCACGCCTTAAGTAGTCAACCTGAGTAAGTGCCTCAATTTCCTCAAATCCGTCTGCCAAAAAAAGTAATACCATTATCTGTTCTCCATTTTTTCAATTACAGAAGTGTAAATCTTTTCGTGT
>JAFVOG010000005.1 GCA_017505945.1 Clostridia bacterium | reverse complement strand
GTAAAACCTATGTGCGATAAGTGCAAAGTTATTAAAAGAAACGGTAGAGTAATGGTTATTTGCTCCAAGAGCAAGAGCCACAAGCAAAGACAAGGCTAAAAATTTTTGAAATATTTACCAAAAAACAGTTGACTTTACAAAGTATGGTGTGATATAATGTACTATGCCGTATTTTGGTGGAAACTGCAAAAAAACGGTAAAAACAATAAAAAATTAACGTAATCAAGCTGAATTTCCGTGAGGATTTGCGGAAATCCAGTTTTGTTGCGTGTTTATGCGTGTGCGCGTATATGCGTATGCGTAAAGGCATTAACAACAATACAATACGGAAAAAAGTGCATTTTCCACTGCAATTTTGACGTATTCGTTAGCGATAGACAAAAATAAAACAAATCAAAAACAAAAAATGGAGGACAAAAATCAATGGCACGTATTGCCGGTGTAGATTTACCCAGAGAAAAGAGAGTGGAAATCGGTCTTACGTATATTTACGGTATCGGTTTGACCACGTCCAAAAAGATTCTCGCGGAAACGGGTATCAACCCTGATACGAGAGTAAAGGATCTCGACGAAAACGACGTTTCCAAATTAAGAGAATATATCGACCACAATTTAAGAGTAGAAGGTGAACTTCGCAGTGAAGTATCCCTTAACATCAAACGCCTTATGGAAATCGGATGTTATAGAGGCATCCGCCATAGAAAAGGCTTGCCCGTTCGCGGACAAAGCACGAAGAGAAACGCTCGTACGCGTAAAGGTCCTGCTCGCGCAATCGCAGGCAAGAAGAAGTAATTGAGGAGGCGATAGACAATGGCAGAAATGAAGAAGAAAGTCGTTTCCCGTAAACGCAAAGAGATTAAGAAAGTTGACAAAGGACAAGTTCATATTCAATCCACGTTCAACAACACGATTGTAACGGTAACGGATATGAACGGTAATGCGATTTCCCAATCGAGTGCAGGTGCGCTTGGTTATAAGGGTAGCAGAAAGGATACGCCTTTCGCAGCGCAAATGGCTGCTGAAACGGCTGCAAAGGTAGCGAAGGAACACGGTCTTCGTACGGTAGAAGTGTACGTTAAAGGCCCTGGCGCTGGTAGAGAATCCGCAATCCGTGCACTTGCAACTTGCGAACTTGAAATCACGTTAATTTCCGACGTATCGCCCATCCCTCACAACGGATGCAGACCCCCGAAGCGTCGTAGAGTATAATAGGAGGCAACAAGAATTATGGCAAGATATAGAGAAGCAAAGTGTAAGCTTTGCAGAAGAGAAGGTGAAAAGTTGTTCCTTAAAGGGGACAGATGCTATTCGGAAAAATGCCCGTTCGCAGGCAAGCAAGCTCCCGTAGCTCCCGGTCAACACGGCGCGGCAAGAAAGAAGGTTTCCGAATACGGCTTGCAACTTCGTGAAAAGCAAAAAACGAAGAGAATTTACGGCGTACAAGAAGGTCAATTCCGTAAATATTACGAAATGGCTGACCGTATGAAAGGCGTTACTGGTGAAAACATGCTTTCGCTTTTGGAAAGACGTTTGGACAACGTTGTATATCGTATGGGTATTGCTGCTTCGAGAACGCTTGCTCGTCAGCTCGTAAGCCACGCGCACTTGTCGGTAAACGGCAAAACGGTTACGATTCCTTCGTATATTGTAAAAGCTGGCGACGTTATCGTTGTTAAAGAAAACAGAAAGGGTAACAAATACTTCACGGCTTTGAAGGAAACGAAAGCGAATAACGCACTTGTAAAGTGGGTTGAATTCGATAGAGAAAAATTGGAAGGTAAAGTATTAGCGCTTCCCGCAAGAGAAGATATCGACAGCCAAATTGCAGAACATATGATTGTCGAATTGTACTCCAAATAATTGAAATATATCAGGAGGTAACACAATGATCGAAATGGATATGCCCAAACTCGAGGTGCTTGAAAACGACGATTTCTACGCGAAGGTTGTATGTGAGCCCTTAGAGAAAGGTTTCGGTCTTACTATTGGCAACTGTTTAAGACGAATTCTTCTTTCCGCATTGCCCGGTGCAGCGGTAGAAGGAATCAAATTTATGGACGGAAGCGTAAAGCACGAATTTTCCGCAGTAGAAGGCGTAAAGGAAGACGTTACGGAAATTATCCTTAACCTGAAAACGCTTGCATTAAAAACGAAAGTAATCGATAAAGATTATGAAAAAGTTTTGCATATCTACAAGGAAGGCCCTGCCGAATTTACGGGTGCGGACCTTAACGTAGATGCGGAAATCGAAGTAATCAACGGCGACCAACACATCTGCACGATTGAAGATGGCGCTACGTTGGATATCGAGCTTACCGTTGGCAGAGGTAGAGGATACAGACCTGCAAAAGAAAACAAAAAGAACGTTTTGGACTACATTGCAATCGACTCCATCTACACGCCCGTACAACGCGTAAACTATCAAGTAGAACCCACGAGAGTAGGTCAAGCGGTAGATTACGACAAACTCACGTTAGAAGTTTGGACGGACGGCACGTTCTCCGGCAAAGAAATCATTTCCTTGGCTGCAAAGATTATGCAAGAACATATCGGTTTGTTCGTGAATTTGAGCGAAACGATTAAGGGGATGGATAACATTCTTAACAAGACGGAAGACGACAAGCAACAACAAATTCTCAAAATGGCAATTGAAGAAATGGACCTTTCCGTCCGTTCGTACAACTGCTTGAAGAGAGCAAACATTCATACGGTCGAAGATTTGACGCACAAGACGGAAGACGATATGTTAAAGGTAAGAAACCTTGGCAGAAAGTCGCTTGACGAAGTTATTCAAAAGTTAGAGTCTTACGGCCTTGCATTAAGACAACAGGAGGATTAACATTATGCCCGGTAAATTGGGAAGAACGTCCAAAGAAAGAAACGCTTTGTTAAGAGGCCTTGCGTCCCAACTCCTTTGGAACGGTAAAATTGAAACGACCGCAGCTAAGGCAAAAGAGCTTAAATCGTACGTAGAAAAGCTCATCACGAAAGCGGTAAATACCTACGACGATAACGTAGAATTCGAAGTAACGAAGAAAGATAGCAAAGGCAAAGAAGTAAAAGTTACCAGCGTTAAAGACGGCGCAAAGAAACTTGCTGCTCGCCGTGCTATTATGGCAAAGACGTACGACTTGCAAGAAGTAAAAGGCTTTACGGAAAAGAAGAGCGAATTCAAAGCAAGAACGGCAGACGTACAACACCCCTTGATGGACAAACTCTTCAACGAAATCGCGCCCAAGTACGCGGCTCGTAAAGAAGAACTTGGTCAAGGCGGTGGCTACACGCGCATCTATCTCCTTGGCGAACGCCGTGGCGACGCTGCGCAAATGGCAATTATCGAGTTGGTATAAGCCTATCGGCAATAAAAAACACCTACTGAAAAGTGGGTGTTTTTTTGCGCCCAAAAAGCGTATGCGCGCAGTCAATTATTGAATGAATTGTAGCGTTGCCTTATCCACTCAGAGAAGGGAGTTGGCGTTCACGTAGAACGCGAAACGTTCGAAAATTTCGACGTTTTTCGTATCAATGAAACAATATGCGTGAATCATAGAATAGGCATAAAAATCGACGTTTTTCGCGTTTGTGTAACTATGCTTGGGAAACAACGGATTTTGATATAAAACCACGTCAGGCATAAATATGCATACGTGCGCTGACGTGCATAAGATGATAACCCCGCCTCACGGTAACCGTGGGGCGGGGTTATTTTGTATTGTATTAGCAGTATTTATCGACGATAGCTTGCATTTCGTCTAAATGTTTAATCATATCTTTGGCAAGCGTCAATTGTGCACGAGCTCGCACAAGGTTATGCCCGTCGTAATGAATACGGAAATATACGTTGCCGTTCAAATAGTCGGTTAAAAACCGTGCGCCACATTCCGCCGTCATGGCAATTGCGCCAAGTGCAAGCGTGCGTTTTTCATCTTCGGTCAACGAACCGCACACTTGTTGCACAAATCCTTTGGTAAACGCTTCGTATTTTTCCAAATCCAAGGCAACGTTATTCAAATCGCGTTCGTCTTCTTCGCCGGTGGAGGCGCAAATGCGGATTGCGTCGCCAAAATCGAAAGCAACCAGTCCTGGCATAACGGTATCCAAATCGATAACCGAAAGGGGGGCAAGCGTCTTTGCGTCGAAGAGTACGTTGCTTATTTTGGTATCGTTGTGTGTTACGCGCAAGGGTAAAATATTTTGTTTTTGTAATTGATAGGGCTTAATGGCAATATCGCGCACGGACATAAATCCGTCTATTTCCGCCTGTACGGAAGACGCTCTACCGTGGATGTCCATTGCGATAGCCTTTTTCAAATCTTCATAACGGTTGATGGTGTTATGGAAATGGGGGATAACGATATGTAAACTTTGCACGGGATAATCGGCAAGGTGGACTTGAAATTCCCCAAATTTTTGCCCTGCACCTTCAATAATGTGCAAATTGTCCGATTTTAAGAAACAAACGGAATCGTCAATGTATCGACAGCACCGCCAAAACTCACCGTCGTCGGTATAGGTATAATACTTGCCGTCGTGGGTGGGAACGTAATGTAATACATTGCGTTTTGCCGTGGTTTGCACTTGCTTGATTTTTGCGCGTACAAATTCGGTAACGGCAGAAATGTTTTCCATAACTTGTTCGGGGTTTTGGAATACGTACGTATTTACCCGTTGCAAGATGTAATCTTTCATTTCATTGTTGCGATAATAAAAAACGCGGTACGTCGTATTGATGTGTCCGCTGTTGATGATTTCGTAGTAGCGGTATTCGCCCTTGATTGCAAAACGGCTACACACTTCGATAATCGTCTGTTCTTCTCTTTTCATCTCATCATATCCTTATACGATATTTCCCTACCATATCTATTATACCAAAAAATATAAATAAGTCAAGTGTTTTTGAAAAGTGGATTAAAAAGTACAAAAAATACGGTAAACGCGTATATGGTACGCATCTACCGTATAAAATATGCAGAAGGATTAGGCTTTTGCTACTCTTGCGCAAGCGATTGCCAAAGCACCAGGACCGATATGGCAAGATACGCTAAGCGAAAGCGGGTCGCAAAAGGTTACGGGGACGTTAGGGAAGAACGCACGCACTTCGGAAGCGAATTTTTCCGCTTCTTCGGGACAGTTGGTGTGCGCTATGTACAGTACCAGTTCCCCGTTTTCAACAAAGGGGGCAAGCGTCGTTTCCAAATCCTTTTTCATCGCAAGCCTCATCGCTTCTTTCGCCTTTTGCGGGGTACGCGCTAAAGCGTATTTATCCAGCTTTGCACCGCGAATAGAAAGGATAGGCTTAATTTTTAAAACGGTAGCAATCGCCGCTGCCGCAGGCGTAACTCTACCACCTTTTTTCAAATATTTCATCGTATCCACGGCGATATAGATAGAGGAATCGCCTGCGGTTTCTTCAAGATAGGTTTTAATTTCGCTTGCTGATTTACCGCTGTCGCGCAATACAGTTGCATCGATTACGCTTTGCTTTAAGGTTACGGAAATGCGACGGTTATCCACAACGTGCACTCTGCCGTCAAATTCCTCGGCAAGGCGGATGGCGTTTTCACACGATTTGCTGAGTCCAGACGACATGGGAAGATGTATAATTTCATCGTATTCTTGTAAAATTTCCGTCCAAAAATCCGTCAATTCTCCCACACTCGGTTGAGAAGTAGATACGCTTGCATTTTCTCCAAGTAATTGATAAAACCCGTCTTGCGTTAAGTTGACGTTTTCAAAATACGATTCGCCGTTAATCAAGAAAGGCATAGGCAAAACAAACACGGATTTGTCTTTGTATTCTTCGGGCAAAATTCCGCTGTTGCTGTCTGTGGTAACGGCTATTTTTTTCACGTTTTTCATATAGGGGCAAGCTCCTTTTTAGATGCATTACATTCGCATATAATCATAGCAAATTTTTGATAAGATGTCAACAAACTTTACTATATAATCATAAAAAAGTCATAAAAAAATGTTACTAATGAGAAATGATAAATTATAACGGAAAGCGGTTTACAATTTATGGGAAACGTGGTATAATAAAATAAATACATAGTATGGACGTATGTACATGAAATCATTGAAACAATTATACCGAATAGGGAAAGGACCTTCGTCTTCCCATACGATTGGCCCAGAACGCGCGTGCAAGCTGTTTTTGGACGAGCACCCTCAAGCGGACGCCTTTCGCGTAACGCTGTACGGCTCGCTTGCGAAAACGGGTGTAGGGCACGGCACGGGTGAAGTTATCGCAAGCGTATTGCACCCAGTGGAAGTGCTTTACGATACGCAAACGGAAGTTCCGCATCCCAACACGATGGATATCACGGCTTGGGTAAAAGGCGAGCCTACGGGCGTAATGCGCGTATATAGCGTGGGTGGCGGTGCAATAAGCGTAGAAAGCAGAACGGAAAAACAAGAAAAGGACGTGTATCCTTTGCACACGCTTACCGAAATTAGGACATATTGTGAAGAACACGGTATGCGCTTGTACGATTACGTATATGCATGCGAGGGAGAGGATATTCGTGGATATCTTGCAACCGTTTGGAAAACGATGAAAGGTGCGGTAGAACGTGGTATCGAGCGCACGGGGAT
>JAFVOG010000057.1 GCA_017505945.1 Clostridia bacterium | reverse complement strand
GACGAGTTTATGCGCCGTATGTCCGAAATGAACGGGTTTTACGGTATGAACGATATGGACCCTACCAAGCACGCAAGTTTAATCTTGAACGTAACCAACCCCGTTGTTTCCGGTATATTAGCACAATCGGAAGAAAAGCAAAAGCTGATTGTCAATCAAATTTATTATTTGGCAATGCTCTCTTATAAAAAGCTTTCTCCCGAAGAATTGTCCGATTTCGTTGCTAAGAGTACGGAAATGCTGTTTGATTACTGTAAATAATTTTATATAAAATCCATTTTAATCCCAAGTTTTCATATCTGAAAGCTTGGGATTTTTTTAATAAACAGTTCTATACGGACAAGCTACGGCATATAGTATACAAATGCTTAATTTTCTTCCGCAAAACGTTAAAGAAAGTATTCGTCATCTAAACGCGCAAAAGCTGTATGAAATCCGTTTGCGCGCCGATAAACCCACGACCGTTAATTACGAAGGGCAGTATCGGTATTTAGGTGTTTACGGACTTACGGATTTTGCGGAAAAGGCGATTTATTGCGATAGGGACGATATTGCCGATTGTGTTTTTCGTGCGGGAAAATATTCCGTGTATTCGGTGGAAGAACAGATAAAAAAAGGTTTTATTACAGCGGAATATGGGGAACGGATAGGGCTTGCAGGAGAATACGTTTTAGAAAAAGGACAGCCCTTGGCGATTCGTAATTTTACGTCGCTTTGTATTCGCGTACCGCACGAAGTAATCGGTTGTGGCGCGGAAATATACCAAAGGTGTTTCTCGAATCGTCTTTGTAATCTTTTAATCGTTTCGCCCCCAGGGCTTGGGAAAACGACTATTTTACGCGATTTAGGTAGGCTTTTGAGCAAAAATACGCATAAAAACATTCTAATATGCGACGAGCGTGGAGAAATTGCCCAAGGCGAAACGGGAACAACCTGTGATGTTTTACGGTATGCGGATAAATGGACGGCGTTTGACGCGGGAATTCGGGCTATGCGACCGGAAATCGTGATTACGGACGAGCTTTCCACGGACGATTGTAAGGCGGTACAACGGGCGATTGACGCAGGGATATACGTTTTAGCGTCGGCGCATTTTTCATCAATCGAAAGTATTACCAAACCTTTTTTTGGGGTGTTTGAACGGTATATCGTTTTAGACGGTCAAGAGATAGGTAAAATAAAGGGTATATACGATAAGGACGGGCAAAAGCTACTATGACGAAATTCTTTTTAGGACTTGCAATCGTTGCGTTTACAAGCTTTTGCGGATACGTTTTGACTAAAAAATACCGAAAACGTAAAGCGTTTTTTTTCCAGCTTTCCGAATTTAACGAACGGTTTTTAAGCGAAATTTCCTATTATCGACGCCCGATTAACGAATTTATTTCCAAATATACCTATAAAGGCGAGTTTGACGAGTTTTTACAAGGTTATTTCTCGAATATGCAAGAGCCGAGCGCTTTGAATAACGTTTTAGAAGATGACACGTTTTCCTTTTTAACAAACGAAGAGAAGGGGTATGTATACGACTATTTTTCTATGCTGGGAAAGGGAAATTCCGAATCGCAAAAAGCGTATTTTTCTTCGGTAAAAGAAGGGTTGATAAAGCTTAAAACACTCGCGGAAACGGACTTGAAACGATACGGTGATTTATACGTAAAACTTGGATTTTTATGCGGTTTGTTGATTTTGATTTTACTACTATAACGCAAGGAAAGAGGTGCGTCTAATGGATATAGGGATTTTATTCAAAATAGCGGGTATCGGCATTATTATTACCGTTATTTGTCAAATACTCAAAAAGTCGGACCGCGACGATATTGCCACTCTTGTTTCTATCGTAGGGCTTGTAATCGTTTTAGCCGTCGTCGTAGGGATAGTCGGAGATTTATTCAATGAAATACAAGCAATATTCGGTCTGACGTAGTAATTTTGGAGAGTATGGAATTATGGAGATTATGAAAATAATCGGCGTAGCGTTCGTTACTGCGTTATCGTCCGTTTTATTAAAGGCTACCAAACCCGAATTGTCTTTTGCCGTAACGGTTACAGGCATTATCGTTATTCTACTTTTTATGGTGGATTCTCTACAAAGTGCGTTGACGGCTTTTCAAGCAATCGCGCAAACGACAGGGGTGAGTAACGGTCTTTTGAAAATACTCTTAAAAATCGTAGGCGTTGGATATCTAACGGAGTTCGGCGCAGGGATTTTGAATGATTTTGGTAGCAGTGCCGTTGCGGACAAGGTGGTGCTGGGTGGTAAAATTACTATCGTTATTTTATCCTTGCCTATCTTGCAAGGCTTATTACAGCTTATACAAGGTTTTTTACAGTTGGTATAATCATGCGAAAGGGAAAAATATACAATCTTAAACGCGCTTTTTTATTCATTGTTTTTATAAGTTTATTCATTTTTCTTATGCCCGTTCGTTGCGTTTTTGCAAGTGCGGAAAGTGAAACGGAAAACAAGCTAAACGAGAATATAAAGGAACTGATAAACGAGTTGGATTTACAAGCTTTACAAGAATACGTGAATACGATTGACGAGTGGAATAGTGAAAGTGTGGTGGATAGATTACTCTCCTACATCAAAGGCGAACCGTTTGATTATAAGAATTTCGGGGAACGAATAACAGACGTACTGTTTCAAAATATCCGTGAAATTTTACCGGCTTTTGCCTGTATTACCGCCGTTACCTTGCTATCGGGTATCGTTTCTACCTTGCGTGGTGGGGGTACGGCGCAAACGTCGGCGGATATGATATTTTTAATCAGCTACGCCAGCGCGTTAATACCTCTTATCGGCGTTTTGACCGAATGTTTTCAAACGGCAATCGCCTGCGTTTCTACTATGCAAAAACAAATGCAAATCGTTTATCCGTTGCTACTGACTTTGATGACGGCAAGCGGTGGAACGCTTACCGTTGCGGTATGTAGACCTGCCGTTGCGTTCTTTTCTACGAATATCGTTTCCGTAATTTCTACGGTTGTATTTCCGCTCACGATTACGATTATTGCCTTTTCTATGGCGGGAAATTTAACGAAAGAGTTGAAAATTAGCAAATTTAGCGCGTTTTTTAAGAGTATCAATAAATGGATTATCGGCATTTGTATATCCGTATTCGGTATATTTTTCACCTTGCAGGGTATTACGACGGCTACCTACGACGGCGTTGTTCGACGCGCGACGAAGTATGCTATCGGCAACGGCGTACCGATAGTGGGCGGATTTTTATCGGGTGGCTTTGATTTAGCGGTAGCGGCGAGCGTGCTTATCAAAAATTCCTTGGGGAGTATGAGCATATTTTTAATGCTCAGCGTGCTGTTTGAGCCGTTAGTCTTGCTTATATCCGTCAATATTTTATTACGGTTTACGTCGGCTATTACGCAACCGTTCGGGGATAGTAGAATTTCCGATTTTCTCGGCGAAACGGCGGAAAATTTACATTATTGTACGGCTGGATTATTGTTTACCGCGTTTTTGTATTTCTTGTCCATCATGCTCATTGTATCATCGTCGGAGGCATTACTTTGAACGGTTATCTATTAAGCGTAATCGGTACGATATTATTATCCGCGCTGTTGACAGCTATTTTACCTAGCGGTAAAACGTCTGCGGTGATTAAGGCAATTACAAAGCTAGCCTGTTTACTTGTCATTATTTCGCCTGTTTTTTCCTATATACAAGCGGAAACGGGTACAAGCAATGGAAATTCTTCAAAAAATTTATCGCAATCAGTCATACAAACGGACGAGTCCTTCATAACATATTACAGTGAAATGAGAATACAAAATGCGCAAGTGCAATTAGAGAGCGAAATTAAAGAAAAATTCGGTTTGGATTGCAGGGTGGTATTTACTTGGAAATATGATAAAGAGAATATCCGTATCATAAAATTAACTGTGCAACCGCAAACGGAGATTTCCGAACGGCAAAATAGCGAGCTATACGAATATTTAACGAAAAATTATTGTAGCGAGGTGGTCATTGAATAGCGAAAGGGAAAAGAGAAAAAAGTTTCGATTGGATAATCGTATCAAGGATATATGTATACTCGCCGTATTAGCGCTCGTGCTCGTTTTTGCGTCTTGGAAAATATTCGGTAGCGAAAAGGAAGTGGAAGAAACGGTGTCCGCTCTTAGTCAAACGGAAGAAAAAATTAGCCGTTTGCTGGAAGAAATGGAGGGCGTTGGAGAGGCGAGCGTAATGATATGCGAAACGGAAGAGGGGGTACAAAGTGCGGTTGTCGTATGCGAAGGCGCGAATGATTTACAGGTAATTATGGATATTCGCGAAGCGGTAGCGTCTGCGCTTGGTACAAAGGAAAAAGCGGTAAAGGTGTATTTGAAAAAAGAGTAAAAAAGAAAAAGGAGATAAAACTATGTCAAACAAAAAGAAAATTATCGTTATGTCTTCGTTGGTAGCGTTGCTTGCCACGACCGCCGTATTCAATTTCGTGCTTGCGAACACGGAAACGACGACGTCGGCAGACAGCGGAGTTACGACCGCGAATTATTTCACGACTTATCGTAGCGAACGTACGTCTACGAGAAACGAAGAGCTCGTACAGCTCGACAGCGTAATCGCACTCTACGAAGAGGGCGACGAAAAATACGAGGCGGCACCGGAAATGAAAATGGAAATCGTCGCGGTAACGATGACGACAGAGTCGACCTCATCGCACGTGACGTTGTAGGCTTCTTCAACACTGAGCTCTGCTCACGCAAGGTATACAAGGACGCTCAGCCTACCCTCTCACTCCTTACCATCACTTCAAACGTGATGTACGGAAAGAAGACCGGAGCAACTCCTGACGGAAGAGCAAAGGGCGTGGCATTCGCACCGGGCGCAAACCCGATGCACGGCCGCGACACTCACGGAGCCATCGCTTC
>JAFVOG010000056.1 GCA_017505945.1 Clostridia bacterium | reverse complement strand
TCCAGCGGCTTTGCAAAACGAAAAAATCGGTAACCGTTTAAGCGCGCGTGAGGACGTCAAGGGAAAATGGATTTATAAGGCGGAACAGGAGCTGTCGACTGCGCTTACAGGCGCGGATTTCGTCGTCATTTCTATACTCCCTGGAACGTTTGACGAGATGGAAAGCGACGTACACTATCCCGAAAAGTACGGTATTTATCAATCGGTAGGCGATACGACGGGTCCTGGCGGTATCATTCGAGCTTTGCGTACCCTGCCTATGTTCCGTGATATTGCACTTGCGATTAAAGAAAATTGCCCGAATGCGTGGGTAATTAATTTTACCAATCCTATGACCGTATGCGTTAGAACGCTTTACAAGGTATTCCCCGAAATCAAAGCGTTCGGCTGTTGCCACGAAGTATTTGATACGCAACGTATTTTACGGGATATGGTAAACAGTAAATTAGGCGTGAACGCAACTCGAGAAGATATTAAAGTCAACGTAGTAGGTGTCAATCATTTTACTTGGTTTACCGAGGCGAAATATAAGGACGTCGATTTGATGCCTATGTATGCGGAATACGTAGCGGAGCATCCCAACGGGCTTGGCGAGCACGGCGACGATAACTGGGTGAAACTTCCTTTTTCCACCAAGCAACAAGTGAAGTTTGATTTATTCCGTCGCTACGGTGCAATCGCGGCGGCTGGGGATAGACATTTGGCAGAGTTTTGCCCTGGGAGCTGGTATTTGCACGACAGGGAAACGGTTAAAAAATACGGCTTTACGTTAACGCCCGTTTCTCATCGTAAAAGCGAGTTGTTGAAACGTAAGGCTGAAGTGGAAGAGTTGGCGAACGGAAAAGAATTTACGTTCCGCGAAACGGGCGAAGAAAGCGTTCGTCAAATCAAAGCGCTTTTAGGTCTTGGTGATTTCGTTACAAACGTAAACTTGCCTAACTACGGACAAGTGCCTAATAACCCTATTGGAGCGGTCGTGGAAACGAACGTACATTTATCGGGCGATAGCGTAAGACCGATTTTTGCTGGCAACGTACCCGATAATGTAAACGCGTTGGTGATGCGGATAATCCAAGAACAAGAAATGGTGGTGGAAGCGGCGCTTTCGGGTGATTACGAGCTTGCTTTTACGGCGTTTAGAAATAATCCGAATATGCAGTTGCCCATTGATAAGGCAAGAGAGTTGTTTGACGCTATGTTAGAAAACACGAAAAAGTATTTGCCTTATTACAAGAAATAATAATGAAAAGAATACCCTCACGTTTTTACGTGAGGGTATTGAATATCAAAGAAAGTTTGTTTTAGTAAGTAATTTCTCTGTCTTCGCCGTAGCCGACGCGAATAATCGTACCTTTTCTGTTTTGTTTGTCTATAAGAAATACGTCGAAGGAATGCTCGGTGTTTGTACCGATAATGCGCTCGGGGGCAGAGCCACCGTCTAATCGAACGGCGTCGTTTCGCGTGGTAACGCAAACGATATTATCTATGGTTTGGAGAATATCCTTGTGCTCGTGTCCACCAAGCCAAGCGATAAAATTCCCGCCTTTTTCCGTGTAATCCACGTCAATTTCCGCATTGCAAAACGGCTGGTCGTCAAATTGCGTTTTCATAGAAAAATGCGTATGATTTTGGAATGCGTTGATAATACCCGTAAGTATAGGATTGTTGCGCGTTAAGTGCTTTTGCGATATAACGTTAGGATTTTCGTGCGAACATAAGGCGACGGACCAATCCTTATCGGGAACGTCGAGCGCGACGAGTGCAAGCCATTGCAACTGCGGTTCACGGATACAAAACAAGCGGAAAGAATTGTATTTAGCAAACCCGTTCTCATCTTTTTCATCAGACGGAATATCGTGTGTATTCAAAACAATGTAACGCATTTTTTGCGCGGTATCGTCCACGAAATAGTAAGCGTCGTCTCCAAAGGTGCGGTGGGGATAGTTTTTAAGAAAAGAAAAATAGCAATCGTAGAGTTCCGCTTTGGAAATGTTTTCGTTGTAGCAAGCGCTTATATCCGGTTTTGTCGTAAAAGCCGCGTCGTGATTGCCCATAACCAAAAGACAACGCTCTTCTATTTCTTCAAAAGCTTTGCGGTAGTTTTTTATGTCTTGAAAAATACTTTCCTTGGAACAAAACGGAAAACCCGCAAACGTGTCGCCACCGTTGAAAAAATACGGAATATTACATTCTTTCATAACCTTTGACAAAAGAGCTCCGCAGTGTTGTGCATTAAAAGACCAGTGAATATCTGTTATCATAGCAAAGGATACGCAGTCTTTTCCGATTTGATTTTGTTTTTCAACAATTTGCTTGATTTTTTTGTCGATATGTTCTTGCCAGTAAAAGGGTATGCTCATAAAATAGACTCCTATCAAGTGATAACTCTATTATACCAAAAGATAGGATTTATTGCACTGAAAAATATTCTTTTTTTGCTATATATTTTAATGAAAACCGAAAAGGGCTATTGACAAGTTTGCTTTTTGGTAGTAAGCTATATTATAATTAAAAAACAATGGTAAAGATGAGAGTGAGAGAAAACAGATGCTAAAATCAATTATATTTTTTGACGAAATTACCATTTGGTGGACGAAAGACGAATTTGTAAAAGACGCAAAAACGTATGAGCTTTCCTTAAACGGAAAGTATTACGGAACAACGCCGAAAACGCATTATACCTTTCACGCTTTACAGGCAAAAACCGTTTACGACGTACGCATTAGTGCGTACGTAGACGGCGTATTACATGCGACGAGAGAATACCGTTTTCAAACTTTAGAAATAAAAAACCGTATCGACGTTACAAAAGCACCCTACCATGTACGCGGTGATGGGAAAACGTTACATACACTCGAATTGCAAAAAGCCTTAGACGCTTGCACGGAAAACGATTATTTGTATTTCCCAAAAGGGGTGTATATGACGGGCGCTTTGAACGTACGTAGCAATACCGAAATATATTTGGATAAAGGCGCGGTATTACAGGGTACGGCGAATGAATCGGATTATTTACCCAAAATAAAAAGTCGTTTTGAGGGTACGGAAATGCTTTGTTATCGCTCGCTTTTGAATATGGGCGAGTTGGACCATACAAACTACGGCTATACTTGTAGTAACGTGGTTTTGCGCGGACAGGGCGCGATTTTTGGTGGGGGTAGACCGCTTGCCGTATCCATACAGGAAACGGAAAGAGAAGGCTTGAATGATTTTCTTGCTGAGAATGAAGAGTATGTCAAAACGTGCGAAACGGTGGATACCATTCCTGGGCGCGTGCGCGGTAGGCTCATCAATATGAGTAACTGTGAGAATATCGTTATGAGCGGTCTTACGCTTGGCTATGGACCTGCTTGGAATATTCATTTTATCTATTCAAAAAATATCGTTACTTATAATTGTACGATATGTTCTAATAACGCCTATAATGAAGACGGGAGCATACAAAGGCAAAAGGTTTGGAACGGCGACGGTTGGGACCCTGATTCCAGCGAAGATTGCGTTATTTTTAACACGACCTTTCAAACGGGCGACGATTGCATTGCTATAAAATCGGGTAAAAACCCCGAAGGGAATGAGATAAATAGACCTTCTAAAAATATTTACATATTTGATTGTATTGCGCAAAGTGGACACAGTATTGCCGTCGGTAGTGAAATGTCGGGCGGAGTAGAAAACGTATATATTTGGGATTGTGATTTAAGAAATTGTTATTTTGGATTGCAAATTAAAAGCACGAAAAAGCGTGGCGGATACGTTAAAAACGTGTTCATTCGCGATAGCGTAGTAAGTACGCTGTACGTATGCAGTGCACCG
>JAFVOG010000055.1 GCA_017505945.1 Clostridia bacterium | reverse complement strand
TCAAATAAATCTCATTTCTTTCTTATTCTATTTTTAATCTGCTTTTTCCAAGCTTTCCGGCTTGGGCCACCGCTCTTCTCGCGCGACAGCTTGTATATAATAACACAACACTTTACTCTTTGTCAACTGTTTTTTCACTCTTTTTTAAGATTTTTTTTATTTTTTTCAAAAAGTTTTTTCAGCCGAAAAGCGGGCAAAAACACCGTTATTTTTCTCTTGTAGGATAGGCAATTCCGTATTTTTCGGGCGTTTGCGGAGAAGTGTCCGCTTGTATCGTTTCACTCCCAAAGAAAATGCTCGTATTTTGGGTCTTTGCAAGATAGTCCCCAAAATCTCTGCCCGTCTTTACCCAGTCGGGCACAAACATACCGCCGATAAAATCGTTTCCGCCGTGATAGTCCGTTCCGCAAGTTACGGTAAGTTCGTGCATTTGCGCCAACGCTAAAATCTCGTCCTTATGCTGTACGTCAATGGACGAACAGTTAATTTCAATGCCGTGCGCAAACTGCGGATTTGCTATATGCGAATGTCCACGAAACGGATGTGCTTGCACCATTATAATGCCGTATATTTTACAAAGCTCAAACAACTGCTTTTGCGTAAGATTGTAAAGGCAGGGCGCGTTTAACATAAAATTTTCCGTTACCCCGTACAACAGCCAGTCCGTCCAAGCAGGGTCGCGCACGGTAACTTCCACACCAAGCAACAACCGCAATCCCCGTTCCTTGGCATACGCGTACGCCCTATCAAATTCTTCCAAGTGTCTTTGCATTAAATCGCCGTGCCTACTCGGTGGGCAATACCAAGACTGGCTGTGGTTCGTAAGCACAGCCATTTGATAGCCCTGCGCCACCTTCTCGTCTATAATTTGCGAATATTCCAAAGGACAGCAAGTACTAATTCCGCCCGTATGCACGTGTGGGTCGCAACGTAAATATTTTTCGTTCATTCCGTTTTTCTCCTGTCGCATTATTATAGCCCTTTCGCACGAAAAAGTCAACCATACGAAAACCTTTTTGTTGACTTCTTCGCGCGCGCGTGTTACAATATTATATATACTATGCAATTCTTGCAAGGAGAGTTCCGTTTTATGTTGACCGTATTACAAATTGTGTTTACCATACTTTCCGTCCTGTGCGTTACCGCCGTTATCCCTATCGGTACGTTTTTCGGTTTTGCCAACTCCGTGTTTTGCGTGTTAGGCGCGTGCGTATTTTTCGTGCTGATGCTACTTTGTAAAAATAAACGCGAACAAAACGAACCTACCACACAGGAAGAACTGGTAAACGAAAACAACGAACAAGAAAATTAAAAAATTTTCTTTGTTATGATATTGACAAATTATCTTGCATATAGTATAATAATGTCAATAAATATTAAGGAGGCAGTTTCTTATGGCTAAAAAAAGTGATTACTTTGGTTTGAGCTATCTTGTAAGCGTTATTCTCGCGATTATTCCCGTAACGTCTTGGCTTTGCGGTGCTATTACGAGATTGCAAGAAGGCAAAATCGTTGCGTTCATCATCCGTTTAATCGGTGGTTTCACCGTAATTTGGATTGTGGACCTTATTTGCATGATTTTCAGCAAACATATTCTTCGTCTGTTGAACGTTTAATCATAGCAACAAAAAACCGCCCGTCGTTTATCGACGGGCGGTTTTTCTATACCATTTGATACAGTTCTTGCAAACTTTGTATTTGAAAATCGGCAACGCCGTCCTTATCTTCTTGCCCCTTGGGATTAAAAAAGCACGCGTCCATCCCTACCGCTTTCGCACCTGCGATATCCGAGATAAGCGAATCGCCTATCATCAAGCACTCGTTAGGCTCTACGCCTAAATCTTGCAACGTCCGTCTAAAAAAGCCGGGCAACGGTTTCACGCTATCCAAATCCTGCGAAACATATACCCGTTCGACGTACGGAGAAAATGCTTTTAGTCTTGCGTGCTGGATATCGGACAAACCGTTGGTGGCAATCGCTACGCGATACTTCCCCCCTGCTTTTTGGGACAAGGCTTGCACCAGCTCCAACGCACCGTCAAACGCTTTGCCTTGCCCTTTCAGTTTTTCCAAAAACAATAGCCCAGCTTGTTTTGCCGTTGCCGTATGGCAAGGAAACTTGGCAAAAATACGATTAAAGATTTCCTGCGTATGCGTACGGTACAGCGTGTGATACGCCTTTTGCACTTGGGGGTCGGTGACGTTATATAAGCCTGCTTCCGTCCACGAATTTTCAGACGATACTCGGCTAATTGCCAGCAATTCATCCGAAACGGGCATACCCAAGTCCTTATACAACGCCAAAAAGGCCTGTTTTTCGTCCGCCAAATAATCGAGCAACGTATGGTCGGCGTCGAAGATAATACACGAGTATTGTTTCATACCTACCAGTCCTGCTTTTTCAGCGTTTTATCCTTAACGTCGTCGTAAAACGCAAAATACTTTTCCTTGAACTCCGCCACGGTAGCAGGCAACGGCTCTCCCCCTGTTTGCATGCGCTCTAACGCTTCTTGCAATTCTTCGGGAGAAAAATCCGCCAGCTCCGTTTCTTCGCCGTACGCTTGTAATAGTTTTAATAACTCTAACTGCGACATTATAATTCCACCTTAATATGCTCGCCCCTGCAAGGCACGATAATATACGTAAAACCGATTTTTTTGAGCACGTCCACGATTTCTTCGCGCTTGTCTAAAATACGCCCTGCGTCGTGCGCGTCCGACGCAAAGGAGAGCTTTCTTCCGCCCAACACGTAATACCGACGCAAAATTTCTTCCGTCGGCAAACAAAGCCCACCGTAATATCCCGAATTGACTTCTAAAATTTTATCCCTTTGGATAATGCCCTTCAATATTTCGTCAATTTCTGCGCCAAATTCCGCCAAAGTAATACTTACGTCGTCGTACGGAGCGTAACGGATACAATATCCGATATGCGCTACGATATCGTAGGGGTACGGCGCGTCCAAGCTTTGCTTTACGAGCTGTAAATATTCGCCGTACGCCTGTTTTTTATCTTTGAGCGTACCGTCCGCCGTATAATAGGGTTTTTTCGTATAATAATCCCAACCGTCCTTATTGTGGATACTATTCACCACGAAATCGGGACGGTATTTTTCATACACCTCTAAATACCGCTTTATTGCTTTTTCGTCAAAAGTAAACCCAAATTCCGCACCGATAAGCACGTTCATACATCCTGCGTAGTCGTCTTGCAAATGCCTGCCCTTATGAAAATACCCGTCTTGGTCGATATCCTGCGGTAATTCCTTCACGTATGCTTCGCACGAATCGTAATTGAAATGCTCCGCCACGCCGTAAAACGCGACGCCTTTTTCGTGCGCCGTTTTCAACATTGTATCCAGCGTATCGACCCCGTCAAAGGAAAACGTCGAGTGCGTATGTACGTCCGTTAAAAATTTTTGCATAACCCCGTCTCCGTTCTTTTCCTATATTATACCACAATTCACGCACAAACACAAGCGCGACAAGCTTTTCCTAAAAAATATTTTACAGTTTTGGACAAGCTTGGCAATTTTAAGCGCATTTTTACCAACCTTTCCCCCCTTTGCCAAAGCTTGGTTTTTTTACCGTTTTTCTCCCTGTATAATCCGCTTGGCTTTTTTGGGGTAGCTCCTTTATACTCAAAACGTATTCTTGAAAAAAAGGAGTTACTTATGAAAAAAATTTCACATATTTTGGCAAGCTTGCTTGCCGTATCCTTTCTTGCACCCACCCTTCTCGTGGCGTGTAAATCCCCCACTGTGGACGCAGGTATCGAAAACGGCGAAAGCTCGGAAAATACGGAAATGGAAAACGGCGGAGTAGAAGAAATATTGCCACCTACCGTAGAAACGCCCGTCGTCCCCGACGAGCCTACCGTTCCTGAAACACCCGTCGTTCCCGACGAGCCTGCGACGGCGGAATATTTGCGTTGCACGGGCGACAGCGTCAATTTACGTTCGGGCGCGGGCAGTTCGTACGCCGTCGTGGGCAGTGCGAAAAAGGGTGAAACGTACGCCGTAGTCGGCAAAAATGGCAACTGGTACGAAACGTATTATCGCGGAAAAAAAGTATATATCTCCGCATCGTACGTATCCCTGCTCTCTTTGGAAAAACACGAAGATAAAGACGTGGAAAAAGTACTTAACGAAGGGTATAAACTACTCGGCGTACCGTACGTGTACGGGGCGGTGCGCTTTCACGACGGCAAAGGCAACCTTTTGGGCGGTTTTAACGCACAAAAATTCGACTGTTCTTCACTCGTGCAATACGTGTTCTATAAGGGCGCGAACGCGCTGTTGCAAGTCACTACCCGTACGCAAGTAGTACAAGGCAAGTACGTCAAGCCGGGCGATTTACAGCGTGGGGACTGTATGTATTTCACCAACGAATCGAGAAAGCACTTATCGGGGATAAACCGCGTGGGGCACGTTGCCATTTATCTTGGCGGTAACTATATCCTGCACACGGCAAGCGACTACGCGCGTATCGAACAAATCTCCGCCACCCGTTGGAGTTATTTTTTAGAAGCGCGTAGGTTTACCTAACGAGAGTGGGCTGTTTTTCGGGTGCGGCGGCAGCGCATAAAAAATACACTTCCTTTGCACCTGCGTTTTTACAAAGCGTAGCGCAAACGTCGCCCGTTGCACCCGTAGTCATAATATCGTCCACAAGCAGTACCGTTTTATCTTTCAAAATGGCACGCTTTGCCAAATGAAATACACCTTGTAAGTTGGCGCTTCTTTCTCTCAACGTCAAATGCTTTTGCTGTGGCGTTTCGCGCCGTTTGATAAGCACGTCCGTATGCAATACTACGCGGTATCCTGCCTGTTGCAATCGTTCTTCCACTACTTCCGCCAAATCCAAAGCTTGGTTATATCCGCGAATCGCTTGTTTTCGTTCCGACATAGGGATAGGCAACACTACGATATCGCAACTCGAAATCGCACACTGTTTCATAAGCTTTTCTACCATACGTTCGGCAAGCGCACAAGAAAGCCGTCTGTTTCCGTTTTTAATACGGACGATAACCGACGCCGTTTCCCCGATATATACGTACGGAGAAACACCGATAAAGGCAGGCGGACGTTGCTTGCAAATTAAACAAACCCCTTCCGTCACCGACGTTCTTCCGCAAGCCGAACAGGTGTGCCTGTCGTTATATAGCAACTTTTCTTCGCACTCTATGCATATCCGCGTTTGAGGATAATCAAACAATTCGCCATTACAGCAATCGCAAACAAAGCCACGTTTCAACGTGGCTTTGCGTATTTTATTTATCCATTGCCTTATCAATTTTCTTGCACGGAAAGCGTTTCCGTTTTCTTTTCCGCGTCCTTTTTCCTTTGCACACGAACAAGCGCATACGCACCGAAAACCCCGATAGCAAACAACACTATCCCCAACGTGATATTGACGGCAAGCATATTCGCCCCTACCTTTCCCGTAGCCCACGAAAGATATACTTCCATAATATCCCCGTTACAGAAGATAGATAAAATAGAGCCGAGCGACAAACCCACAATAGCAAAGTACGACGCGTCGTGCGCCTTTTGGAACAGCCTTGTCAATACGTTAGAAAATCCAAATATACCGATTAAAAATCCAACTGCGAGTGCGCCATATACCAAAAATACGGCAGGGTTTTCTTTCCAGTAGGTTACGCTTACGGACGAAACCACGCTTTGAAACCAACCTACCGCCATTAAAAAGGCGCTTGCGGACATACCGGGCACGATTTGCGTAATCCCTACCACCGCGCCGAACAGCACGCCGAGTGCAATATGCCACCATTGTACGTTGTCGAAAATAGTTTTCGTCACTTCTTCCGCCTGCGCAGGCGTATTGATTGTCAATACCGCCGACACACAGCCGAGCGCAACGGGTACAGCCACACCCAAAGCAAACAACGTAATGCGCCAAGGGGTAACCTTTGCCCCCTTTACTTCGTCTTTCACCGCAGGAAACGCACCGCACATTAACCCTGCAAATAGACAAACGATAGCAAACGGCAATAGCTCTAATAATTTCTCCACCGCCAAAAAACCGAGCAATACGCCGATAACGATACCGATACCGATAGGCAATAAGAAGATAAAGCATTTTTTGAACTGCTTAAACAAATTCCCAAGCGCATATAAAAACTGGTCGTATAACTTAAAGATAATCGCCACAGTCGAACCGCTTATCCCTGGCACGATAACCGCAAGCCCGATAAAAAAGCCCAAAAGCGCGCTTTTGCACCACGTTTTTTTATTGTAGCGTATCAACGCAATTTCTAAACTTTCGCCTTTCATTTTTGCTCCTTACGTTTTTTGCGTTTTTTAATCACGGCAAACACGATTAGCGTAATCATAACGGCAAATACCGCACCACACAGTCCGCCCGCCGTATCGATAAGCGCGTCCTTTACTTCCGCAGCCCTGCCATAGGTGAACTCTTGAATACACTCGTCCACAAGCGGTACGTACAGCGTAAACCCAAACGGCACGACCAGCCCCCATCCGTCCTTCGTGTAGGAAAAATAACACCAAACGAGCAACGCGCCTAAAACTCCAAACTCGGCAAAATGCGCAAACGTGCGGATATATTCCGTTAATATCTTGTACTCTTCCCCCGTCGCCGTTGCAATCCACGAATCAGGAGCAAACACGCCCACAAACTTTTGCACCGCGTCTGTCACCGCGTTGGACGCCGACGACGACTGCGTTGCCGTTTGCATAGAGTTGTAGAATATAAACGCCATAACGCCCAAACACGCAAGCGTGAAAAACACACGGGCGAATACCGTTTTCCAAGTGATTTTTTCCATACTATTATTATACTGTAAATTGCCCGTTTGGTCAATGCTTTTAGAGAAATAATTTATTCGCTTTTTTAGGAAATTTTCGCCGTTTTTTACCCGTTTTCGACAAAAAAATACCGTTTTCGCCTACCATTTTCTATTATACTATTCCCACATAACGCTCATTTAGGGGGTATCGCTTTGCAATACGTCAAAAAAACGTGCATTTTACGACAGCTAAAACAGGGCTTTTCGGGGGACGGAAAAACACTTTCGGGGCTTGTCAAAGTAGAACAGTACGGAAAAAATTTAGCGGTGGAAGTGTCTATTATCCATTTTGCTCCGCTTACCGCAGGAGAATACTATTGCATACTTGCGGATACGCAGGATAGAACGGAGCTTTTGCCGTTGCGCGGAAAGAGCTTGTTTAACGTATTGACGGAGATAGACGTCTCGCGCGGATTTTGCGCGATTATTTGCTTTGTCAAAACGGAAGTCACCCCTATCGCGTACGGCGTAAACGGGGATAGGACGTACGACTGGAAACGCATACTCGGCGCAACCCTGCCCCCTGCTTTTTCTAAAACGGACGAAGAAGAACAGCTTGCCACAGCGCAACATACCGAACGAACGGACGATATCACAAGCGCCTATAACGACGAAAGCATAGCCAGCGCAAATTACTTTGAGGAGAACGACGATGAACAAGGCTTGTTACCAGAAATTGACGAAAATGCATCTGCTCAAAGCCCAAGTGAAAAACAAGGCGAGAAAAAAGGGCTTAACGCTACGCAAAATGAAACTGCTCCGCACGTACGCCACGCGTTTACAACGGACGGCGACGGATACTACCAAAGCGTAAAATCGGAAATAGACGAGTTGTTTGAAAAGTACCCCCAAGACGATACGCTAAACGGTGCGTTTTCGTGTAGTCGTTGGGTTAGGGTAAAAGGCGAAAGCTCCGCGCCCGAATATTTGGTGGGCGTCGTATATTTTGGGGATAAAGCCAAATACATTTGCTACGCACTAAAAGCGCAAGACAAAGACAATCCCCCCGACGAAATCAAGGACGTTTGCGCATTCGTACCCGTTTCCCCGTTCCGCGAAAACGACGGGTTTTTCGTTATCTTTCAATGCGCCGAAACGGGCGTTTGCTTAAAACCGTTTTCTACTTGATTGTGCACACGTGCGCGTAAGATGATATAATAGGAAATACATAAAGGGTGGACAACCAAACGTTGTCCACCCTTTTTATTATAAACTGTTCAAAAAATCGTTTAATAGTTTCTTTTGTATTGTATTTAATATATCCATACGTATGGAAAATTGTAACGTTACCCCTTTCTCTTCGTCCCCTTCGTTACCTTTATCCAACTCTTTTTCTTTATCATATACTCTTTCTCGTATATTTTCAATCTCTAACAAAATATTTTCTGAAAAATACGTGTTTTTTATCGGAGCACCACGCTTGTTTCGCGTAGGTTGGCACTCCTTACTCAGCACCGCTACAATCTCATCAATCAACTCCGCTTTCTTACAATTCGTAGGAGCAGGAAGATTCAAAAATCTTCCATAACACCGCAAATCCATCAAACTGAGTCCTTCTAAATAGCGTTGACATTGTTCCTTAAATTCTTCGTCTTTCTTTTTTTCGCCGTTCATTTGTTCTCTCTTTCGTCTTTTTACACATTTTATCATTAGCAATACCAATAAGTCAAGCATTTTTATTGCTCATACTAATAAAATATTAGTAGAGGTAATAAATATGGTTACGTTAGAAAAAATTCAAAACGCGCTTGCGGAAGCGCTGAAACAACGCACGATTACACAAGAAGAATTAGCCAAGCGGATAGGCGTTAATCAATCTATGATATCGCACTATATTACGGGGCGCAGTATGCCTGCGTTAGACACGTTGTCGCGCATTTGTACGGAACTGGATTTAGACGCAAACGAAATCCTTTGCGTAGAAAGACCGAGTTATTGATGGAGTTCGACTCTCCTACATTATCTATGCCAAAAATACGGGCGTACCGCTTGGGTACGCCCGTATTTTTGGAGCAGGTGATAACATATGAACTTTTGACGATATTATAACAATTTATTATGTTAAAAAACTGTCAATTTTTTTAACAGTACGGCACACAGCAAGCTAAAATAAAAACACCTATCGAACAGATTATTCTGTCCAATAGACGTTTTATTTTTTGCATCTTTCTCTATATGAAAAAGGCCGTAGGATTTCTCCTACAGCCTTTTCTTCTCAATTTTGATTATTCAATTGGTCCTTATTCCTATGTTTTTGCTTATACTTATTATATATGCGTCTTAATTTATTCTCGTCTTCAATAAAATATGCCATACAAAAAACTTTTTTGCCGTCTTTAAAAAACCACCATTTCAACCCTGTATGTGCAATATCCCATTCTAAATCGGCATAATAATACGTTTTTGTTATCCCCATGAAATTTCTGTATGTAAAACTGTCTCGCCTTACTTCTACTTTCCATAAAGACCAACATACAAACATAGTCAACCCTGGTAAGATAAGAAATCCAAGCACACCCCATATA
>JAFVOG010000054.1 GCA_017505945.1 Clostridia bacterium | reverse complement strand
CTTGCAAACGGACAAGCGTTTTTCTGTGGAGAAAACGGACAGTCCGCTTTGCCACGACAAGAAAAAATACGGCTTGCAGTTTTTGCCCGACACCGCGTTTGGCGCAGGGTTTTACGTTTGTAAGTTAAGGCGTATATAGGTGGAGTATGAAAGCGATTTTACAAGATTTATCGTACGCCGAAATGCAGGATTTGGCGGTTTCACTTGGGGAAAAACCCTTCCGCGCCAGACAGCTGTTTGAAGGCTTAACACAAGGTAAAACGATAAGCGGAATTTCGTCTATTTCCAAGGCGTTGAAGGAAAAACTTTTGGAAACGTATGAAGACTGCGCCATTTCCGTACAAGAAAAATTCCTATCCGCGGACGGCACGGAGAAGTATTTGTTCCGCCTTGCGGACGGCAATTTAATCGAAGGCGTTTTGATGAAATATAAATACGGCTACACACAATGCGTATCCACGCAGGTGGGGTGCCGTATGGGCTGTACTTTTTGCGCTTCCACGTTAAACGGACTTATCCGCAACTTGACGGCAGGGGAAATTTTATCGCAAATTTTACTGGTAAACGCTTTGCATAAGGACGACGCCGTGGGACAGGGTAAGGAAAGCCGTGCCGTGACCAACGTCGTGCTTATGGGAAGCGGTGAACCGTTAGATAACTATGACAACGTCGTGAAATTTTTACGCAACGTAACGGCAAAGGAAGGCTTGGGAATTAGTGCAAGAAATATCTCTCTTTCGACTTGCGGTATCGTGCCGAAAATGTACGAGCTTGCTAAAGAGAATATTCCGCTGAATTTAACGGTGTCCTTGCACGCCACTTGCGACGAAGATAGGAAACGCACGATGCCTGTGGCTAAGGCGTATAAGATAGAAGATATACTAAAAGCGTGCCAGCATTATTTTGACGTGACGGGTAGGCGGTATTATTTTGAATATACGCTTATCGACGGGGAAAATTGTGACGAACAGCACGCCGACGCTTTGATTAAGTTACTCAAAGGCAAGCCCTGCCACGTCAATTTAATCCGCCTAAACGAAGTGAAAGAAAGGCACTTAAAAGCGCTTGGCGAAAAGCAAGCGTACCGTTTTTTAGGTAGGCTGGAAAAGGGCGGGCTGTCGGCTACTTTGCGTAGGCAAATCGGCGTAGATATCGGCGGTGCGTGCGGACAACTGCGTG
Organism: Clostridia bacterium; assembly: GCA_017505945.1. Classification (GTDB taxonomy): domain Bacteria; phylum Bacillota; class Clostridia; order Christensenellales; family Borkfalkiaceae; genus Scatosoma. The sequence goes on along the minus strand of JAFVOG010000054.1, from coordinate 2,515 downwards.
CGAGCTATCTGAAAGAACAATAGGAGAAAAAGGATATGAAAGACGTAAAAATTGCCCCGTCTATTTTATCGGCGGACTTTTCTAAAATGGGCGAAGAAGTGCGCTCTTTGCAAGAAAGCGGTGCGGACTGGATTCATTGCGACGTAATGGACGGTGTATTTGTCAATAATATCACGTTTGGGATTAAAATGGTGGAAGACTTGCACAAAATTACTACCCTTCCGCTTGATTGTCATTTGATGATTGTGCATCCCGAAAAGTACGTCGAACGCTTTGCTAAGGCAGGCGCGCATATCATTACCGTGCACTACGAAGCGTGCAAGGATAACTTGGAAGAAGTGTTGAGACTTATCAAGAGCACGGGTGCAAAATGCGGTGCGGTTATCAATCCCGACACCCCTGTGGAAAAAATTGAAAAGGCAATTCCCCTTTGCGATATGGTGCTGATTATGAGCGTGTTCCCTGGTTTCGGCGGACAAAAGTTTATTCCCGAAAGCTTGGATAAACTGCGCGAAGTGAAAGCCATCGTGCAAAAACTTGGCAAGGATATCGATATCCAAATCGACGGTGGCGTAAACCCCGAAAACGTGGCACTCGTGAAAGAGGCAGGCGCAAGCGTAATCGTTGCAGGAAACGCGGTGTTCAAGGCGCAAAATAGAGCGGAGATGATTGCAAAGCTGAAAGCGTAAGGTTGTAGGATATGGGTGCGTCTAAAACGAAAATAGATTTCACAACAGGGAACCTGTTTGTTAAATATTTATTGTTTATCTTGCCTATCGTATTGACGAATTTATTGCAAGTAACGTACAACGTGGCGGATATGATGGTCGTCAGTTTATCCCCTGAAAAAAACGCGGTAGGTGCGATAGGAACGACTTCGTCGTTCGTGCATATGGTACTCAATTTATGCTTTGGTATATCCGTCGGCGCGGACGTCGTTTTAGCAAGGTGTATCGGTGCAAAGGACGAAGACGGCGCGCAAAAAACAGTGCATACGTCGGTGCTTGTGGCGATTATTTTCGGCGGAATTGCTATGGCGTTGGGGCTTATTATTTCTCGTCCCGTACTGTCCGTTATGGGCAATCAAGGCGACCTTCTCGACTTGGCGACAAGATATACGACGATTTATTTTGCAGGGTTGCCGTTTATTGCGCTTACCAACTTTTTAAGCGCGGTATTCCGCGCCAAAGGCAACGCTAAATTGCCCCTTATCGTATTATCGCTTTCGGGTATTATCAACGTAGGGCTTAACTTCTTTTTCGTGCTTGTCGTGGGATTGTCCGTGGAAGGGGTGGCACTGGGGACGGTAATGTCCAACGCGGTGTCTGCGGTGGTGTTGTTTATCTTTTTATGCCGTCAAACGGACGAAACGAAATTGCATTTCAAAAGACTGAAAATACACGCCAAAACGTGCGGACAAATTCTTTGGATAGGGCTTCCTGCTGGCTTACAAAGCGCGTTGTTTTCGCTGTCGAATATGATTATTCAATCGTCGGTGGTACAAGTCAATAACACGACGTTAAAAGAGATGTTCGGCGGTTCGTTTTCCCCCGAAGTATATCAGCCCGTCGTTAACGGAAACGCGGCGGCGGCAAACTTGGAAACGTTTGTATATACTTCGATGAACGCCGTGTATCAAGGTACCGTTTCGGTAACCAGTCAAAACGTGGGCGCGAAGAAATACGAGCGTCTAAAACGTATTATACGGTGTGCGCTACTTTTAACTTTTATCGTTTTTGCTGTAATGGGAAGTGTGGTGTTTTTCTTTCGCAAACCGTTGCTTTCGATGTACGGTATCGTCGGTGGGGAAAAGGGGAGTTTGGAAGAACTTGCCATGCAAACGGCTTTGACGCGTATGATGTATATTTGCGTGCCGTACGCCTTTTGCGGTTGGATGGAAGACTGGTCGGGAATGCTTCGCGGAATGGGAAAATCGGTGACGTCCACCGTGCTGTCCATTTTCGGTGCGATTATATTTCGTATCGTATGGATATTTACGGTATTCCGTGCATTCCCCACACTGGAATCGATATTTATATCCTATCCGATTAGCTGGATTTTAACAGGAGTAGCGGCGCATTTTGCGGTGCAGTATTATATCCGAAAACTCAAAAGAAAGTGGGAGAGCGAAGGGGAAAAGCAAAAGAACTTGGGCGAAGTTTCCCAAGAAAAAATCAAAGAAGAATAGAAAGAAAAACTCGTCCTGCAAACTAATGTTTGCAGGACGAGTTTATTTGGGGAAAGACGACTTGGAAAGTGGAGAGAACGACAAAAAGCCGACTGCCATTTGGCGAGTCGGCTTTCAAGACGTTTTTAGGTTACACAAATAAAAGTTAGTCAGCTTTCTTAAGCGTTCTAATACATCTTGCGCAAACGTAACCGTTCGTATCTTTCCCGTCTTCTACGTAGGAAATTTTTTGTACGTTTACTTTGAACGTTCTTCTCGTTTTACGGTTGGAGTGGCTTACGTTGTTGCCAGAAGCTTGACCTTTACCGCAAATATTACATACTCTAG
>JAFVOG010000053.1 GCA_017505945.1 Clostridia bacterium | reverse complement strand
GGCTTTGATTGCATAATCAAAGCCCAGTTTTTTTGAAAAACGCTTGACAAGGCATAATAAAATATATATAATAATAAAAAACGAAGGAGTTTTACACGATATGGCTAAAAAACGTAAAAACACGAAATTTATACAACTTATGCCCGTAATTGCAATTGTTTTGGGCATTATCTCTATCATTATGATGTTCTTGCCTGCGGTGGGCATTAAGGGCACGGAAATGACGTACACGGGCTGGCAAACGGCGTTTGGGTACACCAAGGAAGGTATCTTTGAAGAAGCGATTATTTTTAATTTTTCGTTAATTCTCTTTATCGGCTTTGTGTTGATGATTTCCGCAGTCGTGCTTGCCGTTTTCCAAGCGATTACGCCGAGAAGCAATTTCTTTGCGCTTTTGGCGGTTTTGTGTTTCGTTTTGGCTATGCTGTGCTGGTTCTTGCAAATTCAATTTTTGTCCGTTGGCGACGGGTTTTCGGTTGGCGGTTTGTTGCAAGATAATATGCAACTGGGAATCGGTGCCGTTCTCGGCGGTATTACGTCGGCGTGCGGTGCGGTGGCTTGCGCATTGCCTATCTTTATGAAGAAATAAAAAATTAAAAAGGAAAAACGCCCAAACGACAAATGTCGTTTGGGCGTTTCTTATTGAAAAGCTTTACAAATCGTCCGCGTCCTGTACGGGCGTTTCTTTTTTGTTTTTCGGCCTACCCGTATAGCTCCCGTTGACGTCCGTATTCGACGGGGCTACAAACACGTCTAAAGCGCGTTTGGTGGGGGCAGGTATTCGGCTTTTCTTTTTGTCAGTCATTGTTACCGCCGTGTTCAAACTTGTTTTTCGCACCGTTTTGACCGTTCTTGCAGTTTTTGTTACCGCAGTTTTTTGCATTTTGGTTTTGTTTGTTGTTTTGTTTGTTTTTCATCTTTTCTCTCCTTATTGATAGGCTTTCCCTTTCCTAAAAAACGTGTTTATCGGCGTACGCCTTCATAGGGCAAATGCAATTCCACGTAGCCTTGACCCGCTTTACACAAGGGACAAACGTTCCAAGCTTCCGTACCAACGTGCATATATCCGCACTCACTACAAATCCAAAGCATAGATTTTTCGCTTTTATACAGCGTGCCGTCTTTTACCGCTTCGCAAAGATAGGAAAATATAATTTTATGCTGACTTTCTACGTCTGCAATCATTGTATATAACCTTGCAATGTCTTCAAAGCCTTCTTTTCTTGCCGTTTCGGCAAAGCTTGGATACACGTCTTCCGCTTCCGCCAGCTCGTCCATAGAAGCAAATTTTAAGCCTTCTACAAGCGTGCCTGCATGAAAGGGATATCCTGCGTCAAATTCCACGTTATCACGGCTACCCGTCTTTTCTATCATCTTATTAAAAAATTGCGTGGCGTGTAACGTTTCGTTTTTGGCAATCGTTTTAATCGCGTCCGCAAGCGTTTTCAGCTTTTCTTGCATAGCAAGTTTTGCAATCATTTGATAGCGCATACCGGCTTGGCTTTCGCCTGCAAACGAGCGCGCTAAATTTTTATACGTTTCCGTCTTTTCAAATTCTATCATAAACTCATTTCCTTTGGAAGGGATTGCCTTCTATCCGTATTTTGTGTGGCGTTTGCGTGGAATATACATAGGGATACGTTGTTAATTTTTGGCGTTTTTGCAAAAGGAGCGGGGATTTGCTTGCCAAAAGTCGGCGTTTTAGGTACAATATAAAAAAGATAGTTTGGATGGTGGTCGTATGTTTCATATCGTATTAGTCGAACCGGAAATTCCGCAAAACGCAGGCAATATCGCACGCACGTGCGCCGCAACGGGTACGTGTTTGCATATGATTCGTCCGTTGGGTTTTGAAGTTTCTTCTAAATACTTAAAACGCGCGGGCTTGGATTACTGGGATTTAGTGGATATCCGCTATTACGACAGTTTTGACGAGTTGGTGGAAAAATACCCCGACGCTCGCCTGTTCTTCTTTACGACGAAAGGGCAAAATAGACACAGCGACGTGGCGTTTCAAGACGGCGATTTTTTGGTGTTCGGCAAGGAAACTAAGGGTTTGCCCGAAGAGCTTTTGATGAAACACAAGGGCGAGTGTTTGCGTATTCCTATGCGCGCGCAGGCACGCTCGCTCAATTTAAGCAATTCGGTGGCGATTGCTTTATACGAGGCGCTTAGACAAAATGATTTCCCTGGACTTTTAGAAGAGGGAGAACTGCACGAACATTCGTGGAGTGAGTGTGACAAAAAGTAAATACTACGCATAAAATCACGACGATTTGGCAATAACTTCCGTAAACGGTTACGGAGGTTATTTTTTTATGAAAAACGTTTGTATATTTTTCTTGTTGTCAATCATAATAAGTTTAACGGTGCTTGGAATTTCCGCGCCTCAAGCTACGCCAAGTGCAAGCGATTATTTGCGTATGCATATCCGCGCCAACTCCAACGCCACGTGCGACCAAGACGTAAAATATGCCGTCAAAGACGAAATCGTATCCGCGCTTACGCCCGTTGTTGCAACGTGTGAAAGCAAGGAGGAGGCGGTGCAAAAAATGCGCCTGCAAACGGGGTATATTCAAGCGCTTACTACGCGGTTTTTACAAAGCAAAGGCTTTACGTACGGAGCGCGTGCTCAGGTGCGGACGGAGAAGTTTCCTACGCGCGTTTACGAAAATTATACGTTGCCTGCCGGGGAATACGTTTCCCTGATTGTAGAGCTTGGCGAAGGGAAGGGAGATAACTGGTGGTGCGTGGTGTATCCGCCCCTTTGCTTTACGGCAAAGCAAACGCCCGTCGTTTATAAAAGCAAAATTTTGGAAATCATCGAGAACTGGAAAAAGGGATAGGCAGGTATGCGTGTAAATGCATATACATACAGGAGGAAAAGTTATGAAACACAGTTTGAAACGGGGCGTGGCGGTGCTTGCGCTCGCTTGTGCGGTAACGGCAAGCGTAGGGGCTATCGGTGCGACCAAGACTGCCCAAACGGAGCAAGCGCAAGTAGAAAGCGTATTGACGACGGCGGTATTGCGTTCGGGTTCGTCGGGCGGAGAAGTGAAAGAAGTACAACGCCGATTAAAGCAGTGGGGATATTATACGGGAAAGGTGGACGGTGTGTTTGGCAAAGCGACGAAAAACGCCGTGATTGCCTTTCAAAAGAAAAACGGCTTGACGGCGGACGGCGTGGTGGGAAAAGCTACGTACAAGGCGCTGGGGATGAATTCGTCGTATAACGCGCTTGCAGGGGTGCAAAGCGGTACTACGGGTGGATTTTCCAGTGCGGACGTGTATTTGCTGGCAAAAACCATTTATGCGGAAGGGCGTGGCGAACCGTATACGGGACAAGTGGCTATCGGCGCGGTGGTATTAAACCGCGTGCGCTCGAATCAGTTCCCCAACAGCGTTTCGGGCGTGGTATATCAAAAACACGCGTTTACGGCGGTTAGCGACGGGCAAATCAATTTAACCCCTAACGATACGGCTATGCGCGCGGCAAAAGACGCCATTAACGGTTGGGACCCGACGGGCGGTGCGTTGTATTATTATAACCCTGCCATTGCGACGAGCGCGTGGATTTTTGATAGACAAACGATTACGGTAATCGGGAAACACGTGTTTGCCATTTAAGATAAGGAGAATAGGATATGGAAGAAAAGAATACGACGCAAACGACGGAAATTGCGAAAAACGTATCGTCGGGCGCGGAAAAGGTACAAGCCGTGCAAAAGACGGTAAAGACCAAAACCCGTTCGACGCAAAAGAAAAAACAGCCCCAAAAACAGGCAGAGAAAAAGGCGGAAGAAGCGCGCGCTAAAAAACGCGTGGAAATCGCGTTGAAAAAGAAGAAAGAAAAAGAAAAGCGTAAGGCGGAAAAGGCAAAACGCAAGCAGGAAAAGATGGAAGAGAAAAAACGCCTGCAAAGTATGAACAAAGCGGAGAAGAAGGCGGTTATGGAAAAGCGCAGGGCGGAAAAGAAAGCTAAGCTTGCCAAAAAACGCGCCGAACGCAAAGCGTGTATGGAAAAGCGCAAAGCAGAGCTTCGCGCCCGTCAAGAAAAAATGCAGGCGGAACGCAAGGCAAGGGCGGAAAAACGTAAGGCGCTTATGGAAGAAAGACAGCGTGAACGCGCTCATAAAAAAGCGAATAACCGCCAAGCGAAAAACAAGCGAAAACAAAAACGCCAAGAACAAAAAAGTCACCGCAAGGAAAATCGTACGCCTGGTTTTGGCGGATGGCTCGCCGCCGTAATCGCGCTGGGCGCGGTAACGCTTGGGCTTGCCAGCGTAGTGACGGTAGGGGCAATCGAAATGTCGTCTATGCAGGACGGAATGATAGGCTCGTATCAAAGCGCAACGTACGAACTTGCGGAAGCGATGGAACACGTAGATAGCGATTTGGATAGAGTGCGCCTTTCGGCGGACGCGTCCCAACAAAGCCGTATTTTGACGGACGTTTTGGTGCAAAGCCGTTTGGCGGAAGCGGATTTAGAAAAATTGCCTATTGCACAAGAAAAGGATAGTAACGTTACGGCGTTTATTAACCAAGTGGCAGGCGAAGCAGGGCGTATGCTTGCAAAATTGCAAAACGGGCAAGCGTTAACTGAACAGGACTATGCAAGTTTGCAACGTCTATACGAAGTGAGCCACTCCGTCCGTATGCAACTCGACGAATACGTGGCGAATATGGATTGTAAAGATTTTTCCTGCTATATGAAAAAAGGCAAGGGCGCAATCGCGGACGTGTTAGACCGCTTGGAAAAGACGACGATAGAAGAAAACCGCTTAGGCACACCCGATTTTGCGCCTTTGGACGGGGCAGGTACAAGCCGAAACGCGGAAACGGATAGCGTAAAAATCGGTACGACAAAGGCGGAAGAACTTTGTGGAAGTTATTTTGCCGACTATAAAATTAAAGAATTTCAATGCGTAGGCGAAACGAATATGCGTGGCGGTACGGCGTATAACGTGCAAGGGTACGACGATAACGGTGCACAGCTGTTTGCGGAGATTAACGAGCATACGGGAAAGCTTGTTCGCTTTGACTATTACGAAGACTGCGCAGGGGAAACGTTCGACGCGGAGAACTGTGCAAAAATTGCCGAACAGTTTTTGACGTCGCTTGGATATGAAGATATGATTCTCGTTCGAGCAAAAACAAACGACACGTCGTTTGATTTCACGTATGCGTGGGAAATGGACGGCGCGGTGGTCTATCCCGACAGCGTGCGCGTAAAGGTTTGCGGTGCGCGCGGTGTGGTATCGGCTATGGACGCGTCGCGGTATTTGAGAAACCACAAAACGGAACGAACAGTGCAAACGTCTTTGACGCAATCGCAAGCGCAAGCTCAATTAAAAGACGGCTTGCAGGTGGATAACGCACGCCTTGCTATCGTGCAAACGCGCAAGGGCGAACGCACTGCGTATGAGTTTGTGTGCTCGTATATGGACGGGCAATATATCGTCTATATCGACGCGATGGACGGCGGAGAAATAGCAATTCTCAACCTAAAATCGGTGGGGTAATCGTTACAAGTATAAAAACCGCCCCCAAACGGCACGTTTGGGGGCGGTAATTGTATTTGGCAGGCATTTCCATAAATTTTTTTACAAAACCCCTTGACGGAGCGACAAGGATATGTTATACTATAATCAGTATTCAATCTTAATAAGGAGTCGTTATGCAAGAACGTCAAACCAAACAAAAGCAAATCATATACGACGCGTTAAAGACGTTAAATCATCCGACGGCTACGGAAGTGTATGCCTTTGTACATAATCTGTATCCTACGATTTCGCGCGCGACGGTGTTTCGCGTGCTGGGCGGTTTTGCCAGTGGTGGGAAGGCTCTGGAATTACGTTCGGCAGGGAGCGAAGTGCGGTACGATTATAACGTGTATCCGCATTGTCACGGCAGGTGCAAGGTGTGCGATGCGCTCGTGGACGTAGAAGTGGAAGGCTTACCCAAAACGGGGATTAAAGCCACGGCGTGCGACGGGTTTGCGGTGGACGGGTACGAAATAGAATTTTTCGGTACTTGCAAACGTTGCCTTGAAGGAAAGGAACTTCGTTCATAAAAAATAAAAAGGCGAGCCGAATACGGCTCGCCTTTTGTGTGATTTACTATTCGGGAAACCACACTTTCATATCCGTTTCTCCGCGGTTTGCCCAAGCAAAATACGGGATAAGCGTGAGCACGGTGTCGTTTACCGTGGGTTTGTGATATGCGTATAACGTGGCGGTGGGACACTTGTAGGTGGTAGGCAGGGACGCCGTCAATACCGACGGAGTGCCGTATTGTATTTGTACGGATGCCTGCGACAAATCGCCTACGCATACGGAACGCAGGTGCGGATTGTCTATGCTTTCCGCGCATAACACAAGCGGACCGTAGGTAAGACAAACTTTGCCTTGTACGTCCGTAACGTACGGATGCGGATATACTTTACGAAGCGTAGGGGCAAAATCAACGGATATCGTTTCGCCTGCAAAAATGCCTTCGTAAAGCAAATAGCCGTCCTTTTCGTTAGCAAACGTTTTTTCGCACCAAGAGGGTTTGCGCAGACGGAGCGTGATGGGTTGCCCGTGCGAGTTTACCGCTATACGTACTTTCCCGTCGTAAGGGAAATTGGCTTGCATAGTCACGTCGGCAAGCTCGCTTTGTAAGGTTGCGTCTGCATACTGTGCGACGGTGAGTTGCTTTTGTGCACCGTAGAAGATAAAGGACGGTATTCTTTCTATAAAACGACAAAGGTTGGGCGGACAGCAAGAACATTCAAAAACCTTTACGCGTTGCGTAATAGGGAATAGCTCGGGGAAGAACGAGCTTGCGTTATCGTGGACTTTATCCATGGACATTTCCAAAGGATTGACGTAGAAAAATTCGTCGCCGTTTAAGGAAGTTCCGCAAAGCACGCCGTTATAGACGACGCGTTCCCAGTAATCGGCATATACGGCTTCGCCCGTGAGTTGAAACATTTTGTCGCAGAATAAAGCAAGCGCAATGGACGCGCACGTTTCGTTATAGGCTTGAAAGGGGGGTAAATCGTAGGGAACGGAAAACCGTTCGCCGTAATGTGAACTGCCTATGCCACCCGTGACGTAGGACTTGCGCTGTATAATATCGGTAAACAAGCATTTTAACGTTTGCGTAAGCGACTCGTCGCCGTTGAGCATTGCCATATCCGCCATAGCAATATATAGATATAACGCGCGTACGGCGTGACCTTGTGCCGTAGTTTGTTCACGGATAGGGGCGTGGGCTTGCAGGTAAGTCGGTGCATTTTCAAACGGGTCTATTTTTTCTTTCTTTCCACGCTCGTTTAAGAAAAATTCCGCCAGTTCTTTATACAGCGTATCGCCCGTATGTACGAATAAGCGCCAAAGCGCCAGTTCAATTTCTTCGTGCCCTGGCGTGGTAAACGCCGTATCGCGTTTTTCGATGAAACGCAAGCGTATATAGGTCGCGTATTTTTTTGCAAAAGTGAGCAAACGGGTGTCGTGTAAATATTCGCTTGTCGCAACGGCGGCTTCGAATAAATGTCCTGCGCAGTACAATTCGTGCCCTTCCCGTTGTGTAAATATTTTATCAGGGAATTGCACTTGGAAATGCGAATTAAAATATCCGTCTTGGCGTTGATTGCTAACGATATCGTTTACGGCTTCTTCGTACCAAGCACGAATTTGCGCGTCGTCTTTTCTTGCCAGTAAATACGCTACGCCTTCTATCCATTTTGCTACGTCCGAATCCCAAAAGTGGTGCGTTTGAATATTGCCTTGGCATTTCAAGGCGTCTATTCTGCCTGTTTCTTTGAACCGTAAATATACGTTTTTTATCGTGGATTCGGCATTGACACGCTGTCGCTGTGCCCAAAACCCGTCGGTCAATTTGGCTTGCAATAAAGAAAACGTATGCATAGAGAGATTCTCCCGTTTGTTTTTTAATTAGTATAACATAAGGATTGCAATCCTGCAAGGGAATTTCTAAAAAAAGACAAAGCTTGCGCGTGTTTTCTGCAAAAAGCGAAAGAAAATCATTGACAAACGCAAAAAAAAAGCATATAATAAAACCACGAAAAACAAATGCAGGTGTCGCCTAGCGGTATGGCGGCAGCTTCCCAAGCTGTTCCCGGCGAGTTCGACTCTCGTCACCTGCTCCATAATTGGTGATGACATCTACTGCACCAAGCCTAACCCCCCGAGTTTATCGGGGGTTTAGCGTTTGAGTGGGGCTGGATTTTAGTGTCAAGATTTACTACTGCAAAACTGCGTTTTTCCCAAACTGACAAGACACGAACTCCCCCAAGCAAAAAAGCATTTTTTGAACAGCTGATTAATGGTTGTAATATTTTTCATATTATGGCATAATTTAATCATAAAACAATTGCTTGGATAAAACGGATTGACTTATGGAAGAAGAAAAAGTATCAAGAAAATTGGAACAGTTAAAAAATAGACTCAAAAATTCTGGGGCGTTAACTAATCTTTTGGCTTTAGAAAATAAAAATGCGCAAATGACATCATTGTTGGTTTCTGCCCAAGAGATAGACAAGATATGGAAGTCTGCGTTGTCAAGATTACCAAGTGAAAAAGAATTGGTAGCGGGGACTTTGTGTGGGTTACAAACTTTTCAATATTACCTTAATATAGCATCGGTGGAGTCTTATCATAATATTTCAGAACTGCAAAAGACTTTAAAGATAACAGCCAGTTCACTGGCACAAAAAATGCCGCATTTGTTAAGGGAGCTGAAAATAAACGAAATCAATGAAATTGAATGTAGGGCTTTGAAGTTTTTTTGAAAAAACAAAGTGAAGTTTTAATTCCATTGTCCTCTTTAAGAATAATAGATTCGTGCGTTAAAGCCAAATGTTATGTCGGGTGTATCCTTTTCTTTGGAAACTATAACAAATTTGATGTTTGAAGTAATGGAACTGGTAAAAGAATGAAAACTCAAGAATGGTTAAATATTATAACAATAGCACTTCTTATAGGGGGACCTATACTATTAAGTACTTTATTTTTTCGACATAAAAAAAATAGTTCTAAACATAACAGTGAATCCATAAAACAAGAAGAGATTGAACAAAGTGAATCGAGATATGTTTTAAGGTATCCAATTTTTTATCGTTTAGTTCCTTTGGGCTTAATTTTAATGGGTATTTTTATTATATGTGTAGT
>JAFVOG010000052.1 GCA_017505945.1 Clostridia bacterium | reverse complement strand
ATCGTTTTATATAGAACGGGATACGGGCGGTGTACAATTTACTTTTTGCGACGCCGAAGAAATTACGGTGGAAACGGACACGGGTAGCGTAAAGGGGAGCTTGCTTAGCGATAAGGTGTTTATCGCGCACTCGGACACGGGTAGGGTAATCGTACCGACGACGCAAACGGGCGGTAGGTGTGAAATTAACACCGATACGGGGAGCATTATTATAGAAATCAAACAAAAATAAATGCGGAACGCGGATAAAAAATATATTTTCACAAATATTTCACTTTGTTTTGCTATAAAATTAACCTTTTTGGGGTATAAGTAGATAAGACGGAACGATAGAGAGAAAAAAGGAGCGATACGGATGAAAATTTTAATCGTTGACGACGAAGAGATGATTCGCGGTGTTTTGCGCGAATACGTAGAATTTGAGGGGAACGAAGCGGTGGAAGCCGTGGACGGTATGGAAGCGGTAAAGCTGTGCCGTGAAAACGATTACGACGTCATTTTGATGGACGTTATGATGCCCCATTTGGACGGCTTTTCGGCGGTAAAGGAAATTAAAAAGACGAAGGATATTCCCGTAATTATGCTTTCGGCAAGGGGGGAAGAATACGACAAACTGTTCGCGTTTGAACTTGGCGTGGACGACTACGTGACGAAACCCTTTTCGCCCAAGGAAGTGATGGCGCGTATTCAAGCGGTGTCCAAACGCAGGGTAAAGAAGGTAAACGGCAACGAGATTATGCAGTTTGAAGGTTTAGAAATCGATATGGCGGGCAGAAACGTATTCGTGGACGGGAAAAAGGCGGAACTTACGCCCAAGGAATACGAATTGCTGTTTTATTTGGTACGAAATAAAGGCATTGCGCTCACGCGAGAAAAGCTGTTGTACGACGTTTGGGGATTCGACTTTTTCGGCGACGACAGAACGGTGGATACGCATATCAAAATGCTCCGTGGTAACTTAAAGGAATACCGTAAATTTATCGTAACCTTGCGCGGACTTGGTTACAAATTCGAAGTGTAAAAAGGACGCTGTATGGCAAAGACGGAAAAAAAGACAAAGCGCGCAGACGGCGCGCCTAAGCGCAAAGGGCGGAATTACCGTGCTAAGCAAAACAGTACAAGCATTTACGTTTTGCTTTGGTCGGTGTTTACCGCCTTGTCTTTATTTCTCGTTTTAATTTTCGGGTTTGGTTACCAAGCGACGATGGCGCAAACGTATAAAAGCGAAGCGTCGTTTGAAGTAAGGGCTAAAGGCAACAGTATCAAGACGGCAATCGTTGCGCCTGCTCCGCCCGAATTCCAAAACAATATCAGCGCGCACGTGCGTTTTCTGTCGCAAACGCACGGCGTGGAAGTGTTTATTTTTTCTCCGTCGGGGACGTTGTTATATCCGCAGGATTCGTGGCTCCCTGAAAACGAAACGTTGAATTTGCCCAACAGGATAAACGTGGCGCTTGACGAACTGGAAGGGGAAGAAAGCCCCGTCGTCTATGAAGGCAAGGGCGAGTACGTGTATGCAACGAGTATTTCTTTATACGGCGAAAACTCGTACCTGTACGTAGGCAAATCGCTCAGCTTTATTCAAACGGTAGCAAAAGAAACGGCGGTGCGTATGGCGTTTATCGGCTTGTTTGCGTTTGTACTTACGTTTGCGGTGTCGGGTGCGGTATCGGCTTGGCTTACCCGTCCGCTGTCCGAAATGGCGGAAAAGGCGGATTTGCTTGCAAAAGGCGATTTTGAGGTGGATTTTCACGGCTACGATTACGGGAAAGAGATGATTGCGCTTGCCGATAGGCTCAACTATGCGCGTGACGAAATTGCCAAAGCGGACGGGATGCAAAAGGAGCTTATTTCCAACGTTTCGCACGATTTTAAGACCCCCCTTACGATGATAAAGGCGTATGCGTCTATGATTGTGGAAATATCGGGAAATAATCCCGAAAAGCGCAACAAACACGCGCAAGTGATTATCGACGAGGCGGATAGATTGACGTCGCTTGTTAACGACGTTTTGGAAATTTCCAAAATGCAGTCGGGCATAGAAGAAATGCACCGTACGCAATTTGATTTGTCCGAATATTTGCACGAAACGCTGTCGCGCTTTGCCTATTTACAAGACGTCGCAGGGTACGTATTTCAAACGGAAATTGCCGAAAACGTCTATACCGTAGGCGACGAAGTTAAACTTGGGCAAGTGATATACAACCTTATCGGAAATGCCGTCAACTACACGGGCGAAGATAAACAGGTTATCGTAAAACTCGTCAAGCGCAACGGCGTGGCACGGCTGATTGTCCGCGATACGGGCGCAGGTATGGATAAACAGCAATTAAAGGATATTTGGGCGCGGTATTATCGCAGTAAGGAAACGCACAAACGCCCCGTACAAGGCACGGGGTTGGGGCTTGCGATTGTCAAGACGGTGCTGGAAAAACACGGTTTTGCGTTTGGCGTGGAAAGTAAAGAAGGGAAGGGTACGGTATTTTTCGTCGATTTTCCTTTGGTGGAAGACGAAAACGCTTGACAGCGTGAAATAAAACGATATATAATAAGAAAAAATAATTCTTTGGGGCGGGGTGTAATTCCCCACCGGCAGTAAAGTCTGCGAAGGAAAGCTCTGCTTTCCCCGATTTGGTGCAATTCCAAAACCGACGGTATAGTCCGGATAGGAAAAGAATAGGACGCGTCTTTTCGCGCGCCGTATATTTTCGTTGAAAAAGCTCCGAAGAAAATCGGAGTTTTTTTATGGAAATACAGCAAGAACAAGTAGAGCAAAACCAACAACGAAAAGAAAGCAAACACTTCGCTTGGAAACGTCGTTTTACCCCCAAACGTTTGGCACTTATGGGGATATTCGTCGCACTGTCCTTCGTGGTCAGTTTGTTGGAAATTCCTATGCCACTGTTTGGCGCAAGCTTTTTGAAGTTGGATTTTTCGGGCGTATTTATTATTTTGATATCCTTCTTGCTCGGCCCTGTCGAAGGGGTAATCGTATGTTTTATGAAGGAAGGTTTGCGTTGTTTTTTTCCTGTCTTTTCGTCGTCGCTTTGTGCAGGAGAATTGGCTAATTTCGTAATTACTTCTACGTATTTGCTTATCCCGTCTATTGCTTATCAAAAGAAACGCACGTTGAAAACGGTACTGATAACCCTTTCGATTGCTTGCTTGGTGGCAACGGGGTTTGCCTTGCTTGCCAACCGCTTGATTATTTTCCCTACGTACGCGTATGTGTTCGGAGGTACGATATTCGGTTTGACGGTGAGCGAGGCGTTTGCTAAATTTTGGGTGGCAGTGCTTTTGTTTAATCTCATTAAAACGGTATCGGTTGGCTTAATGACGTTGCTCCTTTACAAACGGTTGTCTAACTTTTTGAAAAAGTTAAAAATTTAAGTTGCAGTAAAGTATTGCAAAAATTAAGTAAAAGTATTATAATATAGAGTATGGAAACGTATATAACGAAATCACGCGAACAAACGCAAGCAGTGGCTTGTGCATACGCCAAAACGCTACAACCATACGACGTCGTGCTGTTGGACGGCGAGATGGGCGCAGGCAAGACGGTATTTGCCAAGGGCGTAGCGCAAGGGCTTGGCATTGAAGAAGAAGTGACCAGCCCCACGTACGCGTATATGAATGATTACGACGGGCGGTTGTTTCATTACGACTGTTACAGAATAGAATGCCCCGAACAAGCGGAAAGCTTGGGGCTTGCCGACTATTTCGATATGGGCGGAATTTGTCTTATCGAGTGGTCGCAAAATATCGCGCCGTTGCTCCCTGCAAAAGTCAAACGGGTGACGATAACCAAGATAGACGAACAAACGAGAAAGATAGAAATAGACGGATAGGATAAAGATGACAGTGAAAAATTTTTTGGCGGTGGATACAAGCGGTAGCGCGCTTATCGTGGTGGCGAAAAAGGATGGTAAAACCTTTACTTCTTATACTCCCGATTGCGCAATGAAACACTCCGTACTTTTGATGGACGCCATCGACGAAACGTTAGATAAAGCGAACCTTACGCTTAGCGAATGCGACTTTTTCTCGGCAGTGGTGGGCGCTGGCTCGTTTACGGGCATTCGTATCGGCGTTTCCGCAATGAAAGGGTTTGCTTTGGCTATGGGAAAACCTACGTTGCCCGTCACTTCTTTTGCGTGTTTGGAATATAATGCGGTAGAGGGCAAAACGCTTTGCCTTATCGACGCTTTGCACGGATATTATTACGTTTGCGGTTACGAAAACGGTAAAATCACGTATCCGCCTGCCTACGTCGCGGAAGAAGAAGTGCTTGCTTTATATCAGCAAGGGTACGCGCTCCGCGCGTTTACCAAGCTTGGCGTAGCGGAAAAAGCTCCCGTAGAAATAATGGACGGGGGAAAGGGCTTGCTGTGCGCGGTGGAAACGCTGGCAAACGACAATGCTTTTGACGAACTCAATCCTTTATATATTCGCAAAAGCTCGGCGGAGGAAAACTTATGCAAGTAATCCGTGCCCTGCAAGATGCGGACGTGGAAAGCGTAATACAAATGGATAAAACGTGCTTCCCCGACCCTTGGACGAAAGAGATGTGGAAAGGCGAGCTTTCCCGTTCGGACGCGCGCGGTTTGGTCGTAGAACAAGACGGACAAATCGTGGGTTTTGCGTTGACGACGGTGCTGTTTGAAGACGCCGAACTTCCCAAAATTGCCGTACAACCGACGTGTAGGGGGTTGGGTTTGGGTAAAATATTGCTTTGTGCTTTGGAAAAGACGGCAAAAGATTGTGGCGCAGAACGGATGTTTTTAGAAGTGCGCGCAGGCAATATTCCCGCACGCAAATTATACGAAGGAAACGGGTACGAGACCTTGCGTGTCCGTAAAAAATACTACCCCGACGGGGAAGACGCTTTGGAAATGCAAAAACGCTTGTAAGCGTGGGAGGCTACTATCAAAAACGCTCCGTTATCCCAAGTGGCGTTTTTACAAAAGGGCAACGGCAAAGATTTGGTGTTTTTGCACGGATATATGGCAAGCAAGGAGAGTTTTGCCTTGCAAACGCAGTACTTTTCCCGTTACTACCGCGTGACGGCAATCGACTTTTTGGGGTTTGGAAAAAGCGGAGAAATTCCGTTTGCGTATTCGGTTGGCGATTATGCCGACTGGACGAAAGACGTTTTGGAACGGTTGGGGGTTGTGAATCCGCACGTAATAGCGCACTCGTTTGGGTGTAGGGTGGCGGTAAAGCTTGGCGCAAGGTATCCTGCGTTTTGGAATAAAATCGTACTAACCGGTCCTGCCGGCGTGATATTGCCACGCGGGGTTGGCTATAAAATAAAAGTGGGCGCGTATCGGCTGTGTAAAAAGTTCGCGCCGAAGTTTGCGGAAAAGCGGTTTGGCAGTAAAGAATACCGCACCCTTTCCCCCGTGATGAAAGAAAGCTATAAAAAAATTGTAAACGAAGATTTGCGCGCGGACGCGTCGCAGGTGCAACGTCCCGTCTTGATAGTGGAAGGGAAAGACGACAGGGTAACGACGATGGCGGAAGCCAAAGCGTACCAAACCGCCTTTCCAAACGCGAAGTTGCAAGTGATAGACGGTGGACATTTCGCTTTCGTCGATTCGCCGTTTGCGTTTAATATGATAACCGAGGAATTTTTATATGATTGAAATTACGCTACAAATTATCGCAACCGTCGTTTGCACCGCGTTATTCGTTTTAGCAACGCAAAAATGGCTGGGCGCAATGCAACAAGGTGGCTATAAAAACGGTGCGTTTTGGGGTTGGCTCTCCAAAAAGGGCAATATGTTTTTCAATCGTCTCAGCGTGCTGGCTTATTCTATCGCGTTGTCCGTGTGTGTAGTTGCGCTTTGTTTCTCGTTTTTGGGCGCGCGCGTTACACAGCTGATATCGGCTGTTCCGTTCTTAGTATTTACGATTGCGTTTTTATGCTCCGATAGGAAGTTTGCGTTGAAAGTTCCCGTGAACTACACGGGCAGAGCGATAAGGCTGAATATTGCGTATTCCGTACTTACGACGGCGTTCTTTTTCGGCGTAATTCGGTTGTTGGGATTTTTGAGCGACGTAAACGGTTCGGATTTATACGGCGTTATTGCGTACGTTCCGTTTGCCGTTGCCATTTTGTGTTTGCCCCTTATCTTTACGTTGGCAAATCTCGTCCTTTCGCCTTTTGAAACCGCGCGAAACGGGAAATTTGTAAAACGTGCGGGGCAGGTACTTAGTCAAACGCAAATCATTCGTGTGGGCGTGGTAGGCAGTTACGGAAAAACGTCCGTAAAAAACATCGTAAAAACGTTGCTGGAAGAAAAATATTCGGTTATTTGTACTCCTGCGTCGTTTAACACGCCTATGGGGATAGCAAAAACGGTACTTTCGACGGATTTTGCACAAAAACAAGTTTTTATTGCGGAAATGGGCGCAAGAAGACAAGGCGATATCAAACAGCTTTGCTCACTTGTTAAACCCGATTACGCCGTGTTTACAGGCGTGTGCCGTCAGCACGTACAGACGTTTGGGAACGAACAAAACGTACTTGCGGAAAAGAGCGAAATTATAACAAGCGGTGCGGTAACCGTTTGTGCGGATAGCTTAAAAGGCAAAGTGGAAGAACGGGAAAACGTGCGTTTTGTACACGCTGATTGCATACAAAACGTCGAATTGCAAGCTACGCAAACGAAATTTACGTTTGTGCTCGGCGAAGTTAAAGCGGAAATTTGCGTGCCCTTGCTTGGGGAATCGGCGATAGAAAATATTGCGCTTGGCGTAACGCTTGCCTTAGAAATGGGGTTGACGTTTGAAGAAATAAAAAACGGTCTTGCCAAATTGCAACCCGTACCGCATAGGTTACAACTTATGCAAAACGGTGGCGTATATATTTTAGACGATGCGTACAACGCCAACGAAAAGGGCGCGAAAGTGGCAATTCAGGCTTTATGTGCGTTTGACGGTAGAAAATGTATCGTAACGCCTGGAATTGTCGAGTGCGGGATTTTGGAATCACAACTTAACGAAACGCTTGGGGAAGAGATTGCCAAGGCGAATTTGGATAAAGTCATTCTCGTGGGAGAAACGCTTGTCGGCGTAGTGAAAAACGGATATTTGCAGGCAGGCGGAGCGAAAGAAAATTTGACGACTGTCAAAACGCTTGCGTTAGCGCAAGCACAGCTCAAAGACTGGCTTACGGCAGGGGATGCGGTACTCTTTTTGAACGATTTGCCCGACGTGTATTAACGAAGAAAAACAAAAGAAACACCAAAGCAAAGGAAAAGTTTGCGGAGGTGTTTTTTTGATGCAAAAAGTGGCGGTACTGTTTGGCGGAAACTCTTGCGAAAACGAAATTTCGATATTGACTGGGGTGTTTACGCTCAACGTGTTGGACGGGACGAAATACGACGTAATCCCCGTATATATTCATACGGACGGTGGAATATATACGGCGGAGAGTATGCGCGATATATCCACCTTTCGAGAGGGTAGGTATGCAGGATTTCAACGGGTATTTTTCGACGGCGGTAACTTGTATGCCTTATACGGTGCGAAGAAAAAGGTCAAATGTTTAGGCAAAATCGACGGGGCGATCAACTGCTGTCACGGTGGACTTGGGGAAGGGGGCGGAGTTTCCGCGCTTATGGAATGGAACGGCATACCGTTGGCGTCGCCCGGGGTGTTGCCGTCCGCCGTATTTATGGATAAATGCGCCACGAAAAAAATGCTCCGCGCACTACATATTCCTATCGTCGATTATCTCTGTATCCACGAAACGGATTATATCAAGCGTGGCGCGTTTATGATAAAAAGCGTAGAATCACGCTTAAAATACCCCGTCGTGGTAAAGCCGTCCAAACTCGGCTCGTCCATAGGGATAGGGGTGGCGCACAACGAAGAACAATTAAAGACGGCGTTGGACGTCGCGTTTACATTGGATAGGCAAGTACTCGTCGAGAAGTATTTAGAAGATAAAAAGGACGTTAACTGCGCCGTGTGCCGATTGCACGGAGAAGTGTGCGTTGCCGAACCTGAAACGTCGTTTGGGGCAGGCGTGTATTCGTTTGAAGAAAAATACGTCAAACGGGAAAAGGATAGCAAGCGCGTAGGCGTGGACGGGTTGAACGAAGATATCGCGCACCGAATTAAGGCGTATGCAAAGTCGGTATATAAACGCACGGGGATGTCTGGGGTTGTGCGTATGGACTTTTTACTTTCGGGGGAAGACGTGTATCTTTGCGAAGTGAATACCGTACCAGGCTCGCTTGCGTATTATTTCTTTTGCGAACGGATATTTGAAGCGAAAACGTTTTTTGCGGATTTGATTGACGAAGCGATAGCGAACGCCAAAACGGAGAGAAAACCCATTATCACGACGGGGATTTTACGAAACGTAAAAATGCGGAGAAAATAAAGTAAACAATAATTTTTGTTAATTTTTCGAAAAGCGCGTAAAAACGCTTGCAATTTTCAAAAAAATACAGTAATATAAATAAGCGCTTGACAAACGCAGAGATGTCTGAGTGGCTTAAGGAGCACGATTGGAAATCGTGTGTTGCGGGAACGTAACCGGAGGTTCAAATCCTCTTCTCTGCGCCAAAGAAAACACACCCTTTTCAGGGTGTGTTTTTTTGCGCGGAGGATTTGAACCTCTTATCACGAAAAATGTAATGATACGTTTTTTACCATCTAAAACAAAAATTAGAGCACGTTTTGCCAAAATAAGAGCATTGCATTTTTTCGTATTTTATGTTATAATAAATGATAAGCTTATATATTAGAGGAAAAATATGGCGGTATTTGCTTGGATATTGTTTATACTCAGCGCGTTGTTCGCGTTGGTTAGCGTGTGGGAGTGGTTTGGCGAAGGTAGAGCGCTTTTGACGCTTTTTCAAACGCTGGGCATTACGGCGTATTGTATATTCTATTTGTTCATCTTCCCTTTGGGGTTGGTCGCAAACTGGATATTTTTCGGCGTGTATTGCGCATTTGCACTCGTCGCGCTGTGTACGCGCAACGTCTATGGCACTTTGCACGGTACGACGTCCGCAATATTTTTGGCTCTTGTACTGTTTTTGTAAAAGGAGAACGTTTATGAAAATGGATTTTTGGAAAAGCATCCGTAAAACGATTTGTTTGGTAATGGCAACTACGCTGTGTTTGAGTGGTTTTAGCGCGTGCAACGGCTTGCCTGATAGGTCGTATTCTACGCCTACGGGGGATTCGTCTCTCTCAGAGAGCGCGACGTCCAGTGACGATTGCACCGCTTCGGACAGTACGTCGTCCAGTGACGATTTGTCTGCGTCGGATAGTACGACGTCCACATCGGATTCTCATTCGACATCGGAGCCGAGTACAAGATGCAGATCGGAAGCATCGTTGACGGAATGACATTCTCGTTCTCAGCTCTCGATCTGGGTTCGATGTTCTTCAAGAAGGAATAT
>JAFVOG010000051.1 GCA_017505945.1 Clostridia bacterium | reverse complement strand
GAAGCGTTTATCGCGGTGGCGGAACATTGTATGACTTTGCGTGCCATTTGTGAAGAACTGTACGCATACTACAATCAAACGCCAAATTTGCGCTTTGTAGAATGGGCGGAATTTGAACGTATCGTAGGAAAAGAAAACGCCGACGTTGCAATGGACCATATCGGGCACTCGCCTTGTTGCACGATGGAAAAGGCAAAACGCGTGTTGGGCGTGCAAATGCAATATTCCATTATGGATATTTACAAAGAGTATTTAGAATATCAAGCTACGAAATAATAAAAACCCGCCCCAAGCGTTCGCTTGGGGCGGGTTTTCTATTGTCGTTTATCTTGCATTAGAGTGGAAAATTAAACCGACCGTACCGGGACCACAATGCGCGCCGATTACAGGCCCTATGGGTTGCATAAGTACGTTCGCGTTAGGATACGTTGCTTGAATAGTGGATACCAACCCGTTTGCCGGTTCTTCGTTATCTGCGTGCAATACGTAAACGTTGTATTTATCAAGCTCCGTGCCTTTGGCTTTTAATTGAGCAAACATATAGGCAATGGCTTTCTTGAAACCCTTTTCTTTGGATACGTTTACAATTTTACCGTCGCTATCTACGTGCAAAACGGGCTTGATATTCAATAGAGTTCCGATAACGCGTGATACGCCCGAAACTCTGCCACCGCGGTATAAATACGTCAAATCATCCACGGCAAAATAGACGTCGGTATGCGCAATTAAATCATCGAAATAGGCGTCTAATTCGTCCATAGTTGCGCCTTCACGGTATTTCAGCGCACCGTAGTAGGTGATAAAACCGCTACCAAGCGAAATGGATTTGCTATCCTTTACACGGATTTCTCTATCGGGGTATTTTTCTTTCAGCTTGTCAATGGCAAGTTTCATTGAATTGAACGTACCGCTCATTTGATGAGAGAAAGAAATATAATAGATATCTTCGCCACGCGCCAAAACGGGCTCGAAATAATCCGCATAAGCAAATTCGTTAAGAGCGGTGGTTTTAGGCGTACCGCCGTTTTTCATATGGTCGAAAAACGCCTTAAAATCGTGTTCCTTGCCAAGGTCGTATAATTTTTCTTCGCCGTCCATAACGTAGGGCATATTGATTACGTTAATACCCAGTTCGTTAACCGTCGTATGCCAAAGCTCGCAATTAGAATCGCAAAAGAATTGATACATAGGTTGCTCCTTTTCTTTTCGTGATTGATATATTTTAGTACTTTAACAATCATATTATACCACATTAAAATAGATTTTGCAACAGTTGGCGCAAAAAATGTCAAAAAAACAAAAAACGGGCGAAACCCGTTTTTGTTTTTGGCGCAGGCGGAGGGATTCGAACCCCCGTGAGGATTGCCCTCAGACAAGCTTTCAAGGCTAGCTCGTTATGACCGCTTCGATACACCTGCGTTTGTTGCTTACTGTAAAACTATTATAGCCGTTAGGTAAAAAAAAGTCAACGATTTTTCTTGGAAATAAGAAAAATCGTTGACTTGCGTTTGCTCGTTTTCTCAAATATCCAACTCGGGCGGAACGTCAATCTCGTCCGAAACGTATTTGCCGTTCTTTTTGCGTTGGCGTACGCACTCGCTAAGCAAATATTCGATTTGTCCGTTTACCGACCGAAAGTCGTCTTCCGCCCACGATAAAATCGCGTCGTACAGTTTGGGGGAAAGACGCAAAGGGATTTGTTTCTTTTGATTGTCGTTCATAATCTCGTACCTGCCTATGCCGATTTATTGTTGGTTTAATACAAGCTACCCGTGTTTACGATAGGTTGCGCGTCGTGGTTACCGCAAAGTACCACGAGAAGGTTAGAAACCATTGCCGCCTTGCGTTCTTCGTCCAAAGTTACCATACCGCCTTCGTTAAGACGGGCAAGTGCCATTTCTACCATACCTACCGCGCCGTCAACTATCATTTTTCTTGCGTCGATAATGGCGGACGCTTGTTGGCGTTGGAGCATAACCGCCGCAATTTCGGGCGCGTATGCAAGATAGGTAATTCTCGCTTCCAAAATTTCAATGCCTGCTTCGTTGACGCGCGATTGAATTTCATCTCGAATACGGCCTGCTACAATTTCGCTGGAACCGCGCAAACTGCCGTCGTCAGCTACGCCGTCGCCCGTCGTATCAATGCCAGGTGCTACGTCGTAGGGGTAGATGCGAACTACGTTACGAAGTGCACTGTCGCATTGTAAGGATAAATATTCTTTATAGTTATCTACGTTAAATACAGCTTTTGCCGTATCGACTACGCGCCACATAACCGCAATACCGATTTCTACGGGATTGCCCAAGCAATCGTTGATTTTTTGACGGTTATTATTCAAAGTCATAATTTTCAACGAAATTTTCTTGTCCAGTGCTACTGCGCTCAAATCCCCCGAAAGGTTGGGCAAGCCTGTGCTGTGGTTGACGTCACCGCTTTGGTTTAATTTGGTTTTCGACGCAGGGTTTACGGCAACGCAGAAAGGGTTTACCGAGTAAAAGCCTTCGCCTTTTAACGTACCGATATATTTCCCAAACAAAGTAAGCGCAAGCGCTTCTTGCGGTTTTAAGATTTTAAGACCAATCAGCGGAATCCAACCGATACAGCATACGATAAGGGAAACGATTAAAAGCGGTACCCAAATATACGGGGACGCGCCGTAGCTTTCGTCTAAAACCGCGCTGACGATAAAGCCTGCGATAGAGAGCAGTTCGATAAGTATGCAAATGCAAAGCGTGCGCATACCGTGTTTTTTGTTTTGCAAAATAATTTCTTGCATATAATACCTCCAAATATTATTGATATTAAAATGATATCATAAAAATATCAGCTTGTCAAGCATTTTATGCAAAAATATAAAAAGGAATAAATGCGCCGTGGTACGAGACGGCGCAAGGGGGAATTATTGTTTACGGGAATTTGCAATACGGAAATAATCTTTAATACATTCGTCGCGTTCTTCTTCGGTACGGAAGAAGAGCAAATCGCCGTTTTTCAAAGACGGCCAGCAATCGCAAAATTCCGCTTCGATGCGCTCGCAAGGGCCGTCCACGCCTTTGGAAAAGAGCTTAAAGGTATGGATGCCGTAGCGGTAGTTGTCCGAATCGGATACAAGGATGGGCGTATCGAATTTGGTTTTACAACAAGGGCAGGACGTCAGTTGGCGCGTGGAGCTCCCACGGCTTTCCGCCTCGTAAATTTGGATAAGGTCGAATTCGTTATTATCCGCAAACTTAATGGCTTTTGTGTACCAGTGGGTGGAGTAATCGTCGCAAACGGCGACGTTGTCGGAAAACACTTGTACGTGCTTATTGTAGCCGTTAAACGTGAAGTCCTGCAAATCACGGCTAATATCCGTATAGCCTGCGCTTAAATGGACAAGCGAATAATCGATTTCGCCAAGCTGGCGGGGGATATGCACGTGATACCATCTACCCGACAGGTCGAATTTTTTATTTTGTTTGATAAAGATAAAATCGTATATAATTTTGACGATAAAGTATAAAACGGCGTACAACGTAGCGTCGATTAACACACTGATAATAAAACACCAAGTTGCGCCCACCGCCGTTTGGAGAAGGGGGAAAAGGAGTGTCTGTAAAAGGGTGTTGCAAACGACGAATACGGAAAGAGCGATACCGTGTATGGCGCTAAGCGAGTTTGCCGTATGGTTAATGATTTGTTTCATAGCGTTTTTCCTTTGCGTTATGATAATTATTGTTGATGGATAAGCGTTATTAGTTGGTCGAAAATGCCTTTCGTGGCACAAACGATAGTGCCCGATTTATCCAAGGGCAAGGGTTGGTTATCCCAAGTTGCGCTACGTCCGCCTGCTTCTTCCAAAAATAAAATTGCCGCGGCGTAGTCCCAAGGCTTAATCACCTTTTCAAAGTACCCGTCCAAGCGCCCTGCGGCGATATAGGAAATAGCGAGTGCCGTCGAACAAATACGGCGCAAATCCAAGCAATTTTCAAACACGCGTTTTGCCCTTGCAAACGTTTCTGCCGATTCGTCTTTATGGGAAGACCCTGCGCCAAATTCGATTAACGAACGCTGTATCGGACGTTCGTTGACGTGCAACGGGTTGCGTTTGTAATTTTCTACGCCGATTTCTAAAAGCCTTTTAATACCCCTGTCCGTTTTATATACGTATGCGCCGTTCCCACGCACGGAGAAGAATAATTCTTTCCCGAACGGGTCTAATACCGCGCCGAATTGTACGACGCCGTTTTCCGCGTACGCCAAGGAAATGGAGCTTTTCCTATAATCGTATACCAAGTTGGTCGTGCCGTCGATAGGGTCGAGAATAAAGCATTTGTTTTGTAATAAATGGTTTTGTTCTTCTTCCGTTACAAACCCTACGTCGGGGAAAGCCTTTTTCAATTCTACCTTCAAAAAATCGCTAATGCCCGTATCCACTTCGGTAACGAAATCGTACGGGTTTTTATTTTCCACTTTTGCAAGCTTAGTTTTGGAAAATACAATGTTACGGGCTTTGTATAACAGTTGAATAACGACGTTGTAATTCATAATAGCTCCTTTGATTGCCGTATATAGGTATTATATCACACTTTATAAAAATTGACAATAGTTTTTTTGCGCTAAATCAGCGTTTCGTATTCGGCGTACAGCTCGTCTAAGCGCAGTTTGATTTGCTCTAAGCGGTTGCACTTTTCCTGTAACAGCGCAAAGTTTGCCGTAATTTCGGGTAGGGAAAGTTCTTCGTTTATCGCAGATTCTTCTATTTCCAGCGCCGTGATTTGTTTTTCTACGTTACTAATGCGCTCGCGCCGTTTGGCGTCTTTGGCTCTGTCTTCTTTCGTACGGTAGCCCGTTTCCTTTTTCTCTGCCTTTGGAGTGGCGGTG
>JAFVOG010000004.1 GCA_017505945.1 Clostridia bacterium | reverse complement strand
TTTGCGTTACGGGGCGCAGGGTGCAATCCGCAGGGGGGAAGTCTTTGGCAAACAGCGCAATCGCGTCTTGGATAAAATACACTTCTACGCCGTCGGGGGCTTGAAAGCGGATATTCTCATTGAGAAAGAAAGCGCGTGGTAAGCCGTTTTGCGGAGAAAAGCGGATAAAGACGTTATCGGCAAGCGGAATTTCCGCAAACCGTTCAAACAGGTCGGTTACGCCGAAAAAGGCGTCGTTGATGGTAAGAGCGCAAGGCTTGGAAGATAAAAAATACGTTTTCATAGTATAGCCTATGATTTTTTCGTGAAAAAAAGTATAAAAGCCGAACGATAAGGTAATAATTTTTTCGACGAAAAAGTTAGGGAGGACAAATCGTATGTCGAAAATTAACGGATACACGGAAGAAGAAGCGAAAACGCTGGTGGAATTTATCAAAGAAGGAAAAAGCAAGGGCAAAACGCTTACTTATTTATTCGAGGCGTACGGTATGGAGCGCGGACGAGCAAAGGGTAGCGTGCGCAACTATTATTATACGCTGATGAAAAACGCAAACGGGGACGAACGGGTAGTGAAAATGCTGGACGGCTCGTCGCTTAGCGTGGAGAAAATCCGCGAATTTACCGAAGAAGAAACGGACGAAGCTATCCGCAGTATTTTGGCGGAAAAGAGCAAGGGAATGTCCGTGCGCCGTGCTATTTTCCGTTTGGCGAACGGGGACGATAAGTTGATGCTCCGTTTACAAAACAAGTACCGCAACACGCTCAAAAAAGACCCCGAACGTATTGCCAAGATTGCTATGGAAATGGGGCTTACGGAAGAATCGGACGCGCTACGCGAAAGGCATTTGAAAAAGACGCCCACCCTTCTCCAACGCCGTTTGGAAAACGAGATTAACGCGCTGTACGATAGGCTTGCTAAATCGTTAAAGGAAGAAAACGCGCGTCTTCGCGCGGAAGTGGAACGCTTGAAAGAAGAAAATGCAAGAAACAAAAGAAAATAAAAATGCGCCCACCGTGTACGCGTACACGGTGGGCGACGGTTTGGTTATTCTTAACCGTTGTCCGTCAACTTTTTGGCTTTTTCTTTTACTTTCTTGACTGCCTTTTTACCAAAGTCTTTCACGTCTTTTGCCGTTTCTTCTACTTGCTTTTCCATAGCGTTCAGCTTTTCGTCCATAAGCGTGTCTAACTTTTGCTGTACTTCTTCTTGCCCCTTTTTGACAAGCGCGCGCATTTTATAGTTATTTGCAATAAGCAACGCACCGCAAATTCCGCCTACGGCTACGCCGATAATAAATTTCTCCATATTCACTCCTTGCACTGTGGTGCATAATCAGTATGGGATAAATTTTTATAATTATACGGAAAAAAACGGCGCAAACTATGGACGGAACGTTTTTTTTATGGTATAATACCCGTATGATACAAAAACGCGCGATTGCCTTTGATATAGGCGACAAGAGAATAGGCGTTGCCGTTTCCGACCCGTTTAACGAATACGCTATGCCCTGCGAAACGTACTATCGCACGCGGAATTTGCAACAGGACGCAAAGGCGCTTGCGGATATTGCCAAGGCGCGTGGCGTGGGTATAATCGTTTGCGGTATGCCCGTCAACTACGACGGCTCGGAAAGCGTGCAAACGGTAAAGACGCAGACGTTTATCGACGCTTTGAAAACGTTTACCGACTTGCCCGTGGAATTAGAAGACGAACGCTTTACCACGATGCAGGCACGCGAAACGCAAATGGCAGGCGGTGTCAAGAGAGAAGAGCGCAAAAAGACGGTGGATTCTATCGCCGCTTCCTATATTTTGGAAAGCTGGTTGCATAGACGAAAAATACAACGACAAAAGGAGAAAACTATGAAAGACGAAATTCTTGGCGGTGAATACGACGAAGAAGAACGCATTATCGAACTGGAAGACGACGAAGGCAACAGCGAGAAATTTTTGCATATTGCCACTATCGAATACGGCGAAGTAAAATACTGCGTATTCCAAAAAGCCGAACCCGAAACGGAAGAAGAAGAGGACGAAGTGGTTATTTTCGCTTTGGACGAAGAACAAGGTATGCTCAATCCCTTGGAAGACGAGCAACTTCTGGACGAAGTGTTTGCAGAATTTTGCAATCAGTACGAACAGTTTGAAAACAGCGAAGAAGCGATGCGTTTAGACGCAGACGACAAATAAGGGAGAATACGACTATGAAACTGTTGGAAGGAAAAGTAGCCGTCGTTACGGGCGGTACGCGCGGTATCGGCTTGGCGATTGTAAAGGCGTTTTTACAGGAAGGCGCAAGCGTGGCGTTGTTCGGTTCGCGCCAAGAAACGGTGGATAAGGCACTTGCGGAAATCCAAGCGGAAGACAAAGACGCAAAGGTGATGGGGCTTGCACCCGACCTTGCCAACTTCTCGGCGGTAGAAAGCGCGATGGCAAAGGTAAAAGAAACGTTTGGTAAAATTGATATTTTGGCAAATAACGCAGGGGTATCGGCAAGAGAACCTATCTACGATTATTCGCCCGAGGCGTTTGATAAAGTTATTCAACTCAACGTTAACTCGGTATTCTATTGTGCAAAAGCGGTTGCGCCCATTATGAAAGAACAGGGTGGCGGTGCGATTATCAACACCAGCTCGATGGTCAGCTTGTACGGGCAATCGGCTGGCTGTTCGTATCCTGCGTCTAAGTTTGCCGTAAACGGGTTAACCAAATCTTTGGCGAGAGAGCTTGGTAAAGACAAAATTCGCGTCAATGCGGTATTGCCCGGCGTTACGCGCACGGATATGGTAGCGGCGTTGCCCCCGGAAATGGTGGCGCGGATTTCCGCTCCTATTCCCCTTGGCAGGGTAGGCGAGCCCGAAGAAGTGGCAAACGCGTTCGTGTTCCTTGCAAGCGACAAGGCAAGCTATATCAGCGGTGCGCTCCTTTCCGTGGACGGCGCGGCGCAAGTATAACAAACGAGAATAACCCCCACCGCTTTTGCGGTGGGGGTTTTACTTTTGTCCATAGAACGCATATAAAAAGCCCCTATCAGGGGCTTTTTCGTTTATAGTCCGCAGTGTTTTTCAAACGCGCGTATTTCGTCTATATAGGTTTGTTCGTCTTTGGGATAGGCAAGCCCGTGTTCCGCATCGGGGATAAGTACCAACTTTTTGGGCGTTGGGCAGGC
Organism: Clostridia bacterium; assembly: GCA_017505945.1. Taxonomy (GTDB): domain Bacteria; phylum Bacillota; class Clostridia; order Christensenellales; family Borkfalkiaceae; genus Scatosoma. The sequence goes on along the minus strand of JAFVOG010000004.1, from coordinate 10,500 downwards.
GTTGAAGATTTGCTTACTCATTTCACAAGGCACAAGCGAATCGTTATCGCCGTGGAATAAAATCACGGGGACTTTACACGACTGTATGGCCTGTACGGGGGAGGTTTCTTCTAAATCGAATTTGCCGAACAGCTTTGCCCCAAGCTTGATAAACGGATAGAAAATAGCAGGGGGCAAGCGCATTTCCTTTACGACTTTTTTAATGATATCCTTGGGGGCGGAATAACTGCAATCCCCAAGCACGTAAACGACGTTTTCAGGGAGTGTTTCCCCTGCGGTCATCAATACCGTCGCCGCGCCCATAGAAATACCGCAAAGAATAATTTTAACGTCTTTGCCAAACTTTTCAATGGCAAAATCTATCCACTTCAAGCAGTCCTTGCGTTCTAAAATACCAAACGTCGTCACGTTACCTTGACTATCTCCGCCACCACGGTGGTCCACGAGTAGAGCGTTTCTGCCCAGAGCAAAACAACGCCTTACACCACCGCACAAATCCCTGTCGCTACTACCCTGATAGCCGTGAAATAAAATTTCCAAAGGCGCACCTTTTTTGTGTTCGTAGTATTTTCCGCAAAGGGTAAGCCCGTCAAACGAAGTAATGGACACGCGCTCGTACGGGTACGCGCGCGCCGTCTTCATCCAACCTTCCAGAACGTCGCGGTATTCTTCGTACGCCTTGCCGGGAGGCAGGGGAAATTCGTCTTCGGCTACGGGTTTTCGCGGGGGCAAATAAAACGCGATACGGAAACACACGTACGCCGTAAGTAGAATAAGGATAAGTAGGGCGAGTAGTACCCCAAACGCAATGAGAAAGGGCATAGCGGTTTTACTCCTTGTTCGTATTCGCGTTTAGTATAACACTTTTTTTGCCGAATTGCAAGGCGCGTAGGGAAAACGCTCGTAAAAAATTTCCGTACGCTGGAATTTTTTTCTAAAACCCTATTGACAAAGGGAAATAATGCTGTTATAATACAAGTACTATAACAAGTTATACAACGGGTGACAGTATGCAGGAGAAAGTAACGAAAAAGGGCGGAGACGTGCGTTCGAAGGTGTTACACGCGGCGGCGAGGCTGTTTTTAGAAAAGGGCTATGCCGATTCGACGGTACGAGAAATTGCGAGGAACGCGGAAGTCAATTTAGGTTCGCTGGTGTTTGCGTTTAAGAATAAGGAAAATATATTGTGCGAACTGGTCGGGTACGTCTTAGAATCGCAATTTAAGGCGACGGCGGAGCTTTTAGGAGATAGGGCGCAAGACAGAGTTTTGTTTTATGCGGCGGAAACGACGTTACAGCTGTATATGGCGGAGAGTAGCGAGCATATGCGCGAGATGTATAACGTTTCCTATTCCTTGCCCAACAGTGCGACGATTATCCACCGCACGATAACGGGAAAGTTGCAAGAGATTTTCGGCGTATATCATCCCGAGTGGCAAACGCGTGATTTTTACGAACGGGAGATTTCCACGGCAGGGATTATGCGTAGCCATATTTCCGTGCCTTGCGATATGTACTTTACAATGGATAGAAAGGTGCGCGTATTTTTGGAAACGACGTTTGCGGTGCTTGGCGTGCCGAGTGCGAAAATAGAAGAAGCGGTAGCGTTCGTAACGGGCTTCGACTGGAAAAGGGTAGCGCAAGACGTGCTTGCGAATATGCTGACGTATTTGGAAAATAGAATGTAATAAACGTAGGGAGATAAAAATGCATACGATAAAAGGGAAGAAACTTATTTTAACAATGGCTATGGTAGCGGTACTGTCGGGTGTAAGCGGTATGGCGGTGGCAAACGCAAGTGCGGAGCAAGCGCACGGGGATTGCGAAGGGTATTGTTTGGTTTGCGACGTGGCGGAGAAAATCAACGCGTTGCCCGATAAGGCGGAGATTAACGTAGACAACGTGGCAACGGCAATACAGCAAATTCACGATATTGACCGTATTAAGTACGATTTAACGGACGAACAGTTTGACGAGCTTTCTTTGCTGGTGGACGTAGGGGCATACGGCTACGTTACCAAATATTATCAAGCGATTGACGCAATCCGCGACGTGGATGGCGGAGTGGACTTACGGATTAGTAAATCGCTGAATTTAGGAGAAGAAACGTTACAAGACACGTCCCAAGCGGAAATTGCGTTTTCCGTAACCAACGTGGCAACGGCGCAAACGACGGTTTTAACGATGTTTGATTTGGGCGTTTCGACAAGCGAACTGGGTATGGACTATTACGAATTGACGTCGGACGGTTGGGCATTTACGTATAGATTGCCAGCAGGCACGTACGAGATTAAGGAATTATATACCCAACGCGCCGTTACGGTAAACGGGCGGGACGTACATATGGTATGCACGGCAATGGAAGAAAACGGCAGACGGGTAAACGGCAACGGAATTACCGTTACGCTGACGGAAGGCGGTTATTCGTCGGTGAGCGTGTATAACTCTCTTGCGGAAAGCGTATATACGGTACAAGACGCGAACGGAAACGGCATCGAAGGGGTAAGGCTGAATAGTGCGTCTATGTTTGGGTTTGGAGACGAACAGCGCACAACGGGCGCAAGCGGTACGTTTATCCTGCAAACGGGATTGAACGGCACGGATACTTTGACGGTGGAGAGCGTACCCGAAGGGTATTGCAAGCCCGACCCTATCGCATACGAATTGACGGAAGGCACGTACGGTGCGTTGACGATAGAGCAAACGATGGTGGGATTTAACTTTACCGTAACGTTGCAAACGCATAGTTATACGCACGGCACTTGTGACAATTGCGGTGACGTAAAGGACGGGGATATTCACGAATACGTACCCGTAGCGGAAACGCCTGCCACTTGTACGGAAGGCGGAATAAAGGCGCATTACCGTTGCACGGGTTGCGATTTGTATTTTGACGAGAACAAGCAAGAAACGACGTATGAAAACTTGCGCGTAGGTGCGCTCGGGCACGATTACGGGGAGTGGGTAGAAACCAAACCTGCAACGGAAACGCAGGCAGGCGAACGGCAACAAGAATGTTCACGCTGTCACGATAAGAAAACGGAAGAAATCCCTGTAAAGGACGTAAGCCAATATAATATTATCGTTATCGGCAGTTTGATTGCGCTTGCGGTGGTGGTAGCACTTGTGACGGCTTTGGCGTCTACAAGAAAAAAATAACAGGAGAATAGTATGAAAAAAGTTGTATCGATGATAACAGGAATAGCGGTTGTAGGCGTATCCCTGCTTAGCGGTACGGCATGCGCAAAACCGTTGAAAGGCGGGAAAGAGGCGTTGAAAATTTTGCTTGCGCAAGACCATTTCGACGAAACGGAAATCAATACCGAACTCAACGTTTGGGAAAGTGCTTCGCAAGAGCAAGTAGTGTTGGCGGATTTGCCCGTGTATAACGGAACGCTTGACGCGCGTGCGGAAACGGACGAACAAGGATTTACCAACGCAGGGGAATATTACGAATGGTCGAAATTCCCTGCGCACTCGGAAACGTACGGGTATTACGAACCGCACATGGAAAGCATTTTGTTGGAAGCGGAAGACGTCGCAGAGATGCTTGGAAAATTCAAATCTCGCGTGCAAATTACCGATAAGTGGGTAACGAGCGTCAACCACGAATACGATTATTTAATGCAAGTAAAAGAAGACGGAGAATACTTGTTTACGAGAGATAAAGACGACGACGTCGTGAGTTTTGAAGTAGCGAGAAGATACACGGGTGCGGACGCAAAAAACATAGTAGAATCGTATTCGTACACCGAAGCGGAAGTAGAAGGAAAACCAGGTACGTTGCAATCGTACAGCAAATTTATTGAAGGGGAGTATTACGAGGACTCGTTTGAAGCGTCCAACGGACACCGCACGTACGTCGTTATCGACAATTCGAGGGGGTACTGGACGTTCCGTAGTATGTCCACGTTTGATGGTCGTGAATTCTCGTTTGATACCTGTGTTATTAAAGACGGCATAGGGTATAACGCATTTATGCAAGTATCGGGCGAAGAAAAGCCCAAAGCGACGTGGTTTTCAGTGTTCGACCCCGCCAGCGGAAGAGAATATTTACAGTTGAGTCAATGGTGGAATAACTGGGCGGTAAATTTGCATTTTTCCGCAATCGAAAGCGGTTTAACTAGCGTGCGGGCATATGGAAGCGAGCTTATGGAGCAAGCATATCGGGGTAGAGACGGCTACGAATACGAGCACGGCGCGCCCTTGACGTTAGTGACGAAAAACGCGACGTTGCAGGCAGGGGATATTCGCGACGACGTGAAATGCAATAATACAATAGTGCGGTTTGAACCATACGAAGAATACTATTACGGGAATATAGAGCTTAGCGTACAAACGGACGGTTATGAGGGCATTGACGTGTGCGTAAGTAAACTCGATACGTATTTGAGCAATTTGGGTATAACGACCTATTACGACGAACAAACGATTATCGACGGCGTAGAGCTTGCAATGATTTTGGAAGAAGAATACGGCAACGTATATTCTTGGAACGGCTACCCCTTGGATAGTTTGGCTAACGCGAACAACGCGCGTGGCGTTTTGTTGCAAACGTTTGAAGACGGAAAAGCGAATTATGCGAAAGTTAAAGACAACGAATCGACTTCGGGGAAATACCGCTTGGACCGTGGTGTGGACTTTGCGGAATTCACCGCGTTTGACGGCGGTCAAACTTCGTATAAGGACGGCAAAGTTACGGTAACGGGATTAACCGCGAGCGTGGAAGATTTTAATTTGTTTGAAACGGGCGTTTCGTATAAAGCGGAGCTTGGTTTAACGCTTGTGGACGACGAAGGGGAGTTCAGTAGCGTACACTCGGTGGGCTTGGACGGTGGAACGGGTGCGTCGGTGACGTATGCCGAAGATATGGAAACGCTTACGGTGGGGACGCAGGGAGAATTTACGATTCCTAAAAACCTTGCCGAAGGCAAGTATATGTTAGTGGCGTACGTTTCGACCGCGGACGGGTTGCGCGTGAGTGAAATGCAGGCGGTAGCTTGTTACCAAGTGACGGCAGGAGAAGTGCAATCGGCGGCGATGGACGTGCAAGTGAAAGCGTCGGGCGAAAACCTGCTTGTCGAATATGCAGTGAAACTGTCCGTGACGGTGACGGCGGAAGTAGGAAAGGCTTATACGGGCGAAGAAATGGAACGGCTTTTGAAAGGGAAAGCGGTGGCTATCGGGTATCCTAAGAGCGGAGAAAAGCTGACGACGGACACGGGCGCGGAAGTGGATAAAGCGGAAACGCTTGGTGCAGGGCGATACCGTTTGAAAGCGTACGTTTCGACGGTGGACGGCATAGCCGAAGCGTATATTTATTGTGAAATAACCGAATAATAAAAACACCGCCCCGACAGTACGTCGGGGCGGTATTTGTTTTTGGGAATAAGATTGTAAAAAAATATATAGTTAACTACTTGACAACGTCATTTTTCTGTGCTATATTGTTTTTATATATTATTCCATAATATAGTAAAATTTTTTTTGGCTGACAAAAAGTCGGCAAAAGGAGTATAGTATGAAAAAACTGAGTGGTATTATTGCAGCGGCAGTATGCGTTACTATCGGTGGCGTATATGCAACGTGGACGTTCGCGGACAACAACGATATCGCGAGAGTCCAAACGGGTCTTACCGTAGGGCTTACCGAAATTCAAACGTCGGGTACAGCGGCGGGGACGTATACGTTTAAGGACAATACGCTTTCCATCGTTGTGGACCAAACGGATACGGGTAATCACACGGCAAAGCTGATTATCGACGGTTCGGTGACCATCGTATTTACGCCTAATGCAAACGCAGGTAACGCGGTTACGGAAGGGGCAATCAAGACGATTTATCGGGTAGAGCCGAGCGTTGCCTTGACGTCTTGGACGTACGACGACGATAGCGACGACGAAGGCGCGAAACAAATCTTCACCGTAAATAGCGAAAACCAAATAATCGACGGGGTTGTAGGCGTTAGCGCAACGGCAAAGAGCTGGACGAAGGAAACGTCGGGCGAATTGACGGGTTCGTTTACGTACGTATTGACGGGCGCAGAACTTGCAAGTTTGATAGGTATCAATAATTTCGTTATTGAATCCAAGGCGGAACACGAATCGTTTGACGGCGCGCTCACGAAAGGGCAATTCATTTTGTACGTCAACGACTTTACGACGGCTTCGGGAACCAACTAATTACGATAAAACAGGACAAAAATCCACTGTTTATTTATGAATTCTTACGATATTTACGTTTTGCTACTGTGCGTGGTCGTGTACGTGATGTTGGTATCGCTTACTGCCGTTATGGTAGGCGTCATCACCAAACAATCGCTGAAACTGATTGCGTGCGGAGCGGAAGACGAAACGATTAAAAAAGAATACGCCAAAGCGCATACCAAACGTGCGCATTCGTGGGTAGATACCATACTGCCCACGATTTTCGGCGTGTTGTTTATTTTAGTCTTTGCGTTTTCGATTTACGTCAATATTCAAGAAAAAAGCACGTTTGAAAACGTTGCGACGCTCCGTGTCGTAAACAGTGCGTCTATGTCCTATAAACACGAAAAAAACAAATATTTGGATGCAAACGGGTTAAACGACCAGTTTGATACGTTTGATATTATTTTGACGTATAAACTGCCTGCGGAAGAGGACTTAAAGCTGTACGATATCGTCGTGTACGAAGTAGATGACGCACTTGTCGTGCACCGTATCGTAGGGATTGAAGAGCCGACGGCAACGCATCCCGAACGCCATTTTCTTTTGCAAGGCGACGCGGTGGAACGTCCCGACCGTTTTCCTGTATTATACGAACAAATGCGCGCGATTTATCGTGGGCAACGCGTTCCGTTTGTGGGGAGCTTGGTTAGCTTTATGCAATCCCCGGCAGGTTGGATTTGCGTATTGCTTATCATTGTGGCTACCGTCGTTTCGCCTATTTTGGACGATAAGTTGGAAAAAGCGAGAAAGCAACGCTATGCGCAACTGTTAAAAACAGCGAATACAAATCAAGGGCAAGCCTTGCCTGCGCCTACGTTTATACCTACGGCGTTTCCTATTCCTTTGCCTATGCCACTGTATCCTGTATATATGGCAAAACCGCAAAATAACGAGGACAGGGTAGAGCCTAAGACGGGTTCGTCAGGAGGTAAACGTGAGAAATAAGACGTTTTCCCGACTGGCAACGGGATTGATGGCATTGATTATGGCAGGTACGATTACGGGCGTTACGGCAACTTGGGCTTTTGACGACGGCGCGCCTTCGCCTGCGCATACAGACCTTTCCGTTCGCTTTGCCGACTTCGTTTGGCAGGGCTCGGATATTTTGCCCACCGACAGCGATTTAGGTAAAAACCACCAAGCGTTGATTGCTAAAATTGTGGACGGGGAAAATATCGGATTAAACACGCCCAATTCGGCTTTGAACGAATACGTAAACGACCGTATCAATTCGCGCTACGATAGAGATTATTTTGGAAGTATGGCGGTGACGGGCGGTACGCAAATGGACCAACTGTTCGGTACGAAATCAAATAATTTGTATTTCTTAATTCACGTAATTAGCAAGACAGAATACCACGTCTTTACCACGGGCGTATATCTTGGGGAACAAGGCGAACAGTTTTTGGGGTTCAACACCAAGGACGGTAATCCCAGTATTCCTATCGGGGAGTGGGTTTATCCGATTTATCGGACGATAATCACACGAGAAAACACGTCTTCTACGTGGGAACAAGTAATTACGCAACGCGGTAGGGCGAAATCGGACTGGTACGACGAAAACCGTAGCAACGCCAACGCGACGCAAATCCCGTCGTTTGACCCCGACACGTGGGAAGAAAGAACGATGGGGGACGAACCGACGCTGGACGAAGCCATTTGGACGTTCGTAGGGGATAACCGTACGGCAACGGCGGCTTCGGCGACGACGCCCGTATTTTTCCGTATCAAGCCTAAATCGGCAGGGGTACGGACGATAAAAACGTATAACGTGAACGCGAGATTTCACGTTTACGACGGAAACGTATCGATTATTGCGTCTTCGCAAACGGGCACGGATAGCGGTGGCGATTACGTGTACGTGCAATGGACGGCAACGGCAAATACAATGTATTATATCCGCTTTGTGGGGGATAAATCCGTTACGTTTACCGTAAGTTAAAATAGAATAATAAACCGCCCCAACGGCTTACCGTTGGGGCGGTATTGTTTATAAAAAGCGGGGCAGGTACGAAACGAAAAGAAAAACCGCCAAGCCGTGTACGGCTTGGCGGTTACGTTTTTACCGATTAGAATTCAATTTTTTCTTCGATATACGCAATCGCTTCGTCCACGCTTACGCGGATTTGCGCCATCGTATCTCTATCGCGCACCGTAACCGTGCCGTCTTCCAACGTTTGGAAGTCGATGGTTACGCAGTACGGCGTACCGATTTCGTCTTGACGGCGGTAACGCTTACCGATAGACCCCGTAACGTCGTAGGTTGCAGGGAATTTCTTACACATCTTCAAATACACTTCGTCCGCTTTGTCGGCAAGGTTCTTTTGCAAGGGGAGTACCGCGCATTTGTAAGGAGCAAGTGCAGGGTGGAAACGCATAACCGTACGGATATCGTTCTTTTCCGCATCTACCACTTCTTCGTCGTACGCTTCCGTTAAGAACGCAAGGAGTACTCTATCTACACCCAAGGACGGTTCTACGACGAAGGGTACGTAGCGTTCGCCCGTAACGGGGTCAACGTAGTCGATAGGCTTGCCACATTCTTTTGCGTGTTGCGTCAAGTCGTAATCCGTTCTATCCGCAATACCCCAAAGTTCGCCACGGCCAAACGCGAAATCGTATTCGAAGTCCGTCGTTGCTTTGGAATAGAAGCAAAGTTCTTCGGGAGAGTGGTCTCTAAGGTGTAAGTGTTCTTCTTTAATTCCCAACGACAACAGCCAGTTTTTGCAATAGTCTTTCCAGTACGCAAACCATTCCAAATCGGTGTCGGGCTTGCAGAAGAATTCTAATTCCATTTGTTCAAATTCACGAACGCGGAAAATGAAGTTACCGGGGGTAATTTCGTTACGGAACGATTTACCGATTTGCGCGATACCGAAAGGAACGCGCATACGCGTGGAGCGTTGAACGTTAGAAAAGTTTACGAAGATACCTTGCGCCGTTTCGGGACGAAGGTAAACGGTGTTTACGCTGTCTTCGGTTACGCCTTGGAAGGTTTTGAACATCAAGTTGAATTTTCTAATGGACGTGAAATCACAGTTACCGCAAACGGGGCAGTTGATTTTCTTTTCGCTGATAAACGCTTCCAGCGCGTCGTTGTCCATCGTTTCTACGCGGATATCCAACTTGTGTTTTGCTACGTAGTCTTCTACAAGCTTGTCCGCACGGTGGCGCGCTTTGCACGATTTACAGTCCATAAGCGGGTCGGAGAAACCGCCCAAGTGTCCGGACGCTTTCCACGTTCTGGGGTTCATCAAAATTGCACAGTCCAAACCCGTGTTATAGGGGTTTTCTTGTACGAATTTTTTCCACCAAGCTTTCTTTACGTTGTTTTTGAGTTCCACGCCCAAAGGACCGTAGTCCCACGTGTTGGCAAGCCCACCGTAAATTTCGCTACCCGGGAAAATAAAACCGCGCGTTTTACAAAGGGAAACTAATTTTTCCATCGTAACTGCTCTTTTTTCAGCCATAAGATAAAACCTCTTTTGAAATATTTTACTATTACCGCCATTATACGATATTTTTTGGGCAAAAGTCAATGGAACGGCGGTGCGTTTTTCGCATTTTTTATAAAAAAATGTTTTTTTGTAAAAAAGCGCGTTCGTTCGACGGATTTTTTGTGGAAATTTTCAAAAAAATTTTCTATTTTTTTATGGATAACTATTCCCTTTTTATAAATTATATGTTATAATATAATGAACGAAAATTACGCGTGGGCGCGTTTTTACGCGTGGGCGAGAAGAAAAACGGAGTGTAGGTTATGTTATCGGATATTGAAATTGCAGAATCCGCAGAGCTGATTGATATTCGCGAAGTGGCGAAAAAACTCGATTTGACGGAAAACGAGTTGGAGTTGTACGGCAAGTACAAGGCGAAAATTTCCTTGCCTAAGGACGCAAAGAGAAAGGCGAAACTCGTGCTGGTTACCGCCATTAACCCCACCGCGTCGGGCGAAGGGAAAACGACGGTTTCTATCGGTCTTGCGGACGGGCTTGCCAAAATCGGCAAAAAGGTATGTCTTGCTTTGCGTGAGCCTTCGCTTGGCCCCGTATTTGGGATTAAAGGCGGTGCGGCAGGCGGTGGTTATGCACAGGTCGTACCGATGGCGGAAATCAACTTGCATTTCACGGGCGACTTGCACGCGATTACGGCGGCAAACAACTTGCTTTGCGCGTTGATGGATAACCACATTTTCCGTGGCAACGAATTGAAGATTGACGTCAACAACGTCTATTTCCACCGTTGTATGGATATGAACGAACGTCAGCTGATTAACGTTATCGTAGGCGGTA
>JAFVOG010000050.1 GCA_017505945.1 Clostridia bacterium | reverse complement strand
TATAACGCAAAAAGAATAAAAAAGAAATGAAAAAATCAAAAAAAACATTGACGAAATCACAATTTTGATTTATAATAAAAGAGTCATGAAAGGAATAGACTTAAATAAACCGATAAAATATATAGGGGCGTCGTTTCGCTATTTTAAGCAAGGTGAAAAACATATTTCCCGCGTTTGCAGTTGCGACGTGTTGGTGTTAGTGTTCGACGGTGTTTTACGATTTACGGAAAACGGCGAACGGTTAGAAGTGAAAGCTGGAGAATATTATATTCAAAAAAATGGAAGTGTGCATACTGCGGAGATAGCATCCGATTGTCCGCAATATTTATGGGTACATTTTTTAGCCGATTGGAATGACAACGAAGACGTATTGCCTTATCATGGAACATACAATTATCAGGCGTTAAAACCGTTTATGGAAGAAATGGATAACGCAAGCTATAGCGGTGCGAAGCTCGTTTATAAAAACGCTGCCTTGAACCGTATTTTTTCACTATTAGAAAAAATCAAAGGCAAGAGCTCGCGCCTTGATGGCATTATAGAATATATCTCGAAATATTATTTTGATAAAATCAGCCTGCAATCGCTTTCAACAAAATTTAATTACAGTAAAAATCAAATCATTAACTTATTCAAACAGGAATATCAAACAACTCCTATGTCGTACCTTTAAAAAATACGCATGGAAAATGCGAAAAGACTTCTTATTAATTCTTCGAAAAGCGCCGACGAAATAGCCTATTTATGTGGTTTTTCCGATTATTCGCATTTGTATAAAAAATTTATGCAAACATATGGATGTTCTCCAAAAGAATGGCGTAAAAATAATCAGTTCATGTAAAAGTATGTATGTCATTCATTTTGAATGTCCTCCTTTTGGTTTTTATTTTGGGTTTGCAGACCTCAATTTATTATACCAAAAGGAGTTTTCATTTTCAAGAATTATATGTTTAACATTTCCTGAATCCCGCGTCTAACGCGGGGTATTCTTTATACAAAAAAAAGAACGCAATTTACTCAATCACGTCCTTTTTTGTATGATTTTTATCCTTTATAGAACAGGCACCGACCATCAGCATTATAAAAACCAAATATATACCTATCGCCAAAGCGTTACGGTTGCTTACCGATATACGCTAAAATACCACCGTCCACGTACAAAATATGCCCGTTTACAAAGTTGGACGCTTCACTTGCCAAGAATACCGCAGGACCTGCCAAATCTTCGGGATTTCCCCAACGCGCCGCAGGCGTTTTCGCGATAATAAAGCTATCAAACGGGTGTCTGCTACCGTCCGCTTGTCTTTCTCTAAGCGGTGCCGTTTGCGGGGTTGCGATATACCCTGGTCCGATACCGTTGCATTGAATGTTATATTCGCCGTATTCGCTTGCGATATTCTTCGTGAGCATTTTTAATCCGCCCTTTGCAGCCGCATACGCTGATACCGTTTCACGACCAAGCTCGCTCATCATAGAACAGATATTGATAATCTTACCACCGCCCTTTTTAATCATAGACGGAATGACCGCTTTGGACATAATAAACGGCGCGTTTAAGTCTACGTCGATTACCTGTCTAAATTCCTGCGCGCTCATTTCACACATAGGAATACGCTTGATAATCCCTGCGTTATTGACGAGAATATCTACGACGCCTACTTCCTTTTCTACTTTTGCTATGTATTCGCTTACGGCGTTTTCGTCCGTTACGTCGCATACGTAGCCGTGCGCTTTGATACCTTCTTTCTCATATGCCGATAAGCCTTTATCTACGTATTCTTGCTTAATATCGTTAAACACGATGGTTGCCCCTGCGTTTGCGAACGCCTTTGCGATTGCAAAACCGATACCGTAGCTTGCGCCGGTTACCAGCGCTACTTTGCCTTTCAAACTAAACATTTTTTCCATAATTTTTTACCTTCCTTTATATTTCTTTTTTTAAGGGATATATCTTTATTTCAACGCTTACCCTTCCTTTTCCCGTTGCAATATAGCCTTTATATATACCGTTACGGTTTGCAAAATACTCTTCCAAATCACAAATACGTTTCGACGAATATTCACAGTTCCAACCGCCGTATTCCACTTGCACTTTATCCGCTTTATAGCATATTTTCGTATGCGTTTCGCCGTCAAAATCAAATACCGGCAAGGCAATTCCCACTTCTTTGTCTTTTTCCGTTTCCACTTCCACGCAAACGCGCTCGTTGCTTACGATAGCAGAAAAGGTTACTTTTGCACCTTCTTCAAGAATACATTGGAACGCAACCTTGGCTTTGTCCTTTTCAACCGTATTTTCTATAAGCGTGTATTTGGTTTTGCTATCCGCGCCGTATAGCCATTCGCCCTTTTCATTCTTTACGGCAGGACATATAGAAAACGACGATACGTTCACTTGCCGTCCGGTTGGTAAAAATACAATCTCTTTGGTATCGCTTACCTTTCCGCAGTAATAATAAGGTGCTTTCGTAAACGGCATAGAAAGACAAAGTGTACTCGGTGCGCCCTTTTTATGGATACGGCCAAGTCCACTCCCGTCGTAATGCGGGTCTGCGTTCGTATCGAATTCCAACGAATATTCGTCCGTTTTTACAAACGTTTTATGGAAATACTGAGAAGTACTCCAAACAATCGGCTCTTCTTTATTTTCTATCGGCTGTATGGTATCGTCGCAAAACAAGCTTGCCACGTAAAACAACGACGCCGTCGTAATCATATACTTTTCAAAATGTCCGTACGTTTCACAACCGTATTTCGTAGCCAGCGAAAAACGATTTTTAATATGACTAATCGGATTTTTGGAAAGCCAAAGCTTTGCAACGCTTAAAGCACGCAAAGCCCCTGCCTTAAACTTGCCGGCAAGCGTATCGTTTCCTTCTTTTTTATAACGCGTCGCTTCGTATTCAAAAATGGTAGCAAGCCACGCTTCGTTATGCAAAAACTGATTACTTCTTCCCCCGAACGGAGTTTCGCCAAGCACAGATTGCATATACAAGCTTTTAAGCGCTGATTTTCTTAAAAGTTCATCTATATCGGTATAATATTTTCCACGATAGCCTGCATGCAGTAACAAGGTAAATAAACTACGCGCTACGATATCGTATACAATCGGTTGATAAACGTCCGTATCCGCATTATCCATATACATTCCGTTCTCGTCTATCCATTGTAATTGAGATGCGATTTGAATATCAATAAATTCCGTAGATTCGCAAAGACCCATTTTTTGTCTAAAATATTCGCTAACTCCCGTAAATAACGCCCAGTTTCTAACGGCATCCGTCGGTTTTTCCGCAAATCGGGTATAACAGGTTTTCGGTTCAATCGTAGCCAAATATCCTTTCCAACGCATGATATCTTCGCTGGCTACGGCGTCGCTCTTTTCAAGCTCAAAAATACAAGAAACGAGCTCGCGAATGGAAAAATCGTTACACGCCTTCACGTTAGGAATCGTTTTACAACAAATTTCCATCATTTCTAAAAATATTGCGCTTAAATCCCTACGACGGTGATTTGCAATCAAAATACCGATATTTGCAGTTAAACGCGGAAATCCGTGGTCCTTAAATCCGTTCGCCTTTACTTCGCTTAGAAAACGTATGATATGCTCGTCCGTATAGGCGGATAGCGTTTTTTCCATTAAATCGAGATATTGTGTATTCATCTCTTTTCGCTCCTTTTTACCAAGCCAAGAAATCCGTTCCCTTTAATTTCAAAATCGCCTCGGCGAAGAAGTAATCGCCGTAGATAATAGGCATATGCTGTTCCTTTTCATACATCAAGCTACCCATTTGCAAAATGGAATCTTCGTTTTCCGACCAGTTACACCAATTCTTTTCCATTGCTTTGAGAATATGTAAGGCGACGGATAAATATTTTTCTTTTTCCGTTTCGTTTTCTACGTTTTTTGCAAGCTCAATCAAACCGCAAGATGCGATTGCTCCCGCCGTGGAATCGTAATAGAGCGGTTCTTCGGGTTGACGGAAGTCTAATCTTGGCAACCACGCCGTTTTTTCCGTTTCTTTTATGAAATACTCCGCGACTTTTTTAGCCGTTTGTAAATATCTGTCTTCTTTGGTATGAATATACGATAAAGTAAAGCCGTACAACGCCCAAGACGCACCACGCGACCAGCAAGAAGTTTCCGAATATCCCTGCCCCGCTCTTACCCCAAGCACGGTATTCGGCTTATTCGTATCGTGCATAACGATATGATTCACCGAGCCGTCCGCGCGAACGTGGTCGCGCATAGACATATCCGCATGACGCATAGCTACCTTGGTAAATCTCGTATCCCCGATTTCCTTACTCGCCCAGTATAAAATAGGAATATTCATCATACAGTCGATAATCGACCACCCAGAAACGTCCTCTCCGTGCCAAGTTCCATTCCAACAACGGATAAACTCCCCGTCTACGTTATAACGGCTCATGAGCGACATTGCGGAAATTAAATTACGGTTTTTGGACGCGACGTTCCCCGTTAAACGGTAATTTACACCGCTCGTGATATGCCACATAAACCCAACGTCGTGATGCCAGCTGTCCATATATGAAAACGCATTATCCAACGTCTTTTCTACTTGTTCGGCGGTCAACTTATAACATTCCTTGCCCGTACCTACGTACATTTGCCACATAAGTCCGCCCCAAAAACCGTTCGTCCACGTTAAAATACCCTTACCCTTAGAACAATCGTTATGTTCGCCGTTTTTGGTCGTATAAGGGATTTTATAACGGCTCTTGACCGCAACGCGCGAAAGTTTGTCGTCTAATTTTTGCCACGTTTCGTCAATCCACGCTTGATTTTGCTCAATGATATTTGTATAACTCACAACTTTTACCCCTTACAACAAATCTTTGGTTGCGATATGGTCCATATCCGTAAATTCTTGGTTTTCACCGCACATTGCCCAAATAAACGAATAATTTCTCGTACCTACGCCGGAGTGAATGGACCACGACGGAGAAATCACCGCTTCTTCGTTATGCATAATGATATGTCTGGTTTCCGTCGGCTCGCCCATCATATGGAATACCACGTCGTTTTCGCCCATATCTAAGTACAAATACACTTCCATTCTTCTATCGTGCGTATGGCAGGGCAT
>JAFVOG010000049.1 GCA_017505945.1 Clostridia bacterium | reverse complement strand
GGGGTTTTGAAATCGCCGTCCAACTCACGAAGAAGTATAATACCCGTGCTTGCCGTTCCCGTAAGCATACCGTACATCATCAAAAACTGCTCTTCCGAATAATTTTTGAACAGTTTTTTTGCTACGAAATAATTATAGAAATAGGTAATAAGCGCACCGACCACGCCGAGAATGAGAATAATTACCCAGTAGCCTTTTAATACGTCCAAACGAATAGCGGCGATACCCGCTACGACCATAATATCAAAGCACGCGTTGCTTACCCTTGTCATTAAGAAGTTGTTTATGTATTTCTTTTTAAGTATCTTCTTTTTTCTAAGCCCTTTCAAAACCACTTTCACAAGCGTTGCCATCAACACACCGATAAGAAAGTTAAAACCGTAAATAACCGAACGCATATTCGGCAATATCGCTCCCAAGCCCCACATAAGTAAATACGTCAACATATACGCAACGGCAATCAACGCAAGTTGAATGGTGAGTTTATCCATACTGCCGTTCATAGGCACTTCGCCGTTTTCTTCTACCGTTTCTTGGTTTAATTTCTCTTCGGCAAGCGGATTGATTTGCACTTTACCCTTTTTCTTCAAGATATTTAAGTGAATAACGCCACCGATACTCGCACTTAAAAAGCCGAGCGCGGCAATGGTCAAGCCAAAGCTCCTACCACCGACAAACCCGTAATCGCTTTCGTATATACTGCCGTAATTGAGCGCCTGTCCCGTACCCTGTCCAAAGCCAAACGGCAAAAGCACGCCTGCCACCGAGAAGAAATCCGTGATAATCAACGACGCTATTAAGGTTATTCCAAGTCCAACCACGCCTTGCAAAAGATAGGTTGAAACGGTCGTTACACCCGTATTGAATATTTCTACGCTACGCTCTTTCGTAATCTTTTTGTCCGAGATTTTTAAGCCTGTCGCAATAAAGCCAAGCGCCAACGCGTGATAGGTAATAATTTCAAGCCCCATAGAGCCATCACCGCCAAAGAAGGGCGTATCAAACATATTATTACCCGTAATCGCGCTGTAAATTGCGGATATTGCCAGCAAAATCAGTCCACCGAGAACAGACGTTGGAATGAGCGAAACACGCAAAAATTTGACCGTTTTCTTTAAGCTGTTCGCCACTAACAAGCTAATAAGCAGTATCGCTATTAAATTGAACGTACCCCAGACGTTAAAGTCCCAAAAATTCGCCATTCTCGTCCCCCTTTGCTACGTTTTTGTAGCGGTAACATATATTCACGTATTTTAAGGCGTTAAAACGTTTTTCGCCTTTACATTGATATACTTTATCTTCAAAATATAGATTCAATTTATTTTTACCCAAGACGGTTGCAACACTCAACTTATCAAACGGCAACTCTATCCTTTCATTCGGCGTTTGCATCACGATACGGTCGCCGTACAAAGAAAGTTTCGTCGATTTTGCACGCAAAATTTTTCTTTTATAAGGAAATACGTCAAAAAGCTTAACGGTATCTTCAAATAACGGCGTTTTTGTTGCACTAAACGGGTCGAACGCATTGACAAACGCGCTTTGCGCGTCGTACCATTCACACATATCCTTATACGGAAATTCGCCGTCTACCCCTTCAAACGTTTTGTTGGGCAAATATTTTGCCTTTTTACCACACTTTTTACATTGAATATACGCTCCGTCGCTCTCAAACTCTGAAAAACCGCAATCGGGGCAATAATAGAGCGCGCGCTCCATATATTCCGCACTCTTTTTATGATAAAACTCCCCACCGAGTGTCCGTTCGTCTACAAACAGCTCTTGCTTGATAAGCGCATATAATTCGTCGTCGGGCATTTTCAAATACTCTTCCGGCTCGATAACCTTGGATATATATGAACGCATTTTACCTTTACGAACCACGTCGCTCCATCTTGGATGCACGCCGTAACCGCCTTCAATTCTCAAAAAAGCAACGGGTAATTTCAAGATTTTTGCAAGCCCTACTATGGCGGGATTGAAATACTCCGTTTTTCCGCTAAACGTTCGATTCCCTTCGGGCATAATCGCCACCGTACCGCCTTCACGCACGACGCGTTTGCAATTCAACACCGCCTGCACGTCCGTTGCCTGCTTTTTTATGGGAATGGGCGCAACGGCAAAACGCAATAGCTTGGATATAAAGCCGTTCGTAAAAATATCTTCACTCGCTACGTAATAAATAGGACCGCGCACCGTCATACCGATAAAAAACTGATCGAACGCCGTTTGGTGATTCGCAAGAATGAGATATTGCCGTTTCTCGCCTTTATATTTTTCTATTTTTATCCCGTATTTACATTTAATATACGGACTGAGAATAAAGGACGCGAGATTACGAATAATTGCGTGTCTGCGCTTTACCCATTGTTTTTTCTTTTTCTTTTGCATAAAACACCTATGCTTGTTTTTCTATTATTATAGTACTTTTTACCAAATTTGTAAAGCTTACGGGAAATTTTTATTCATTTTTTCACGATTTTTTCAAAAAAATCACCCGAGCGGTAAGACCGCTCGGGCATAAATTGTCGTTATTTATTCTTTATTGCAATAAAAATCGGTAGAAGTCGTCGCATTCGGTTTACGACCAACGCATACGTTATCCTGTCTACGGTTCCGAAGTTCAGGCACGGGACTAGGGGCTATTTGATAGCGATAATCCGCACCACGGCGACGGATAAACGTTTCAATGACTTGATGCGAAGGTACGATTTCCGTAGTAGGATTGATAATATTTTGATAACGGAAAAAGTCTGCGTCCGCCGGTAAATCTTTGAGTTTAACGTAATCTTCTTTTAGCGACGTGTATTGTACCGTTTCCCCTAAGATTTTACGCACGTAATCTATATTCTCGTGCAACGATATGGGCGCAGGGAACTTAGCGTCTTTAATGACTTCGTCCCAGTCCTTATGCTCGTATTTTTGCAAAAGCTCTTTCGCTTTATGCAAATGCGCAATTTCCATAGCAAGGTTTTCTTCCCAAAAACCCTTAATCCTTGCGTCCGTTTCCGTTTGATAACACGACCAGTATAAATAACACTCGCAATATTCGTGCCATAAAAGCATTTCAAACCACGTTGCGTTCGGGTCCATAAGCGATTCGTACTGCGTTACGTGTTCTTCTTCCACGAGCGCGATTTCTTGGTATAATCTTCGACCGATATCCGAGCAAGCAAAATTCGTTACGTTCATATAGTAATTCATTGTTTGTTGCTCAGCACCCGTAATTATCATAGTCGAAAGTACCGTTTGCGTATCCGAGCACTTCGCATTGATAGGACGCTTGACGTTATCCATAGGATACCTATGATGCGCGATTGTCGGTCGCCCAGGCATAATTTCCGTATATCTACCCACCAGCCATTCCGCGTAAATTCCTTGCTCCATTTCCAGCAAATTCGCATAGCGGTATAAATGGTCAAAATCTTCCAAAAGCGCAAAATCAAGTGCCGTCTTTACGTTGCAATCAAGTTCCCTTTTCGCAAGCTCAGCCGTTAAATCCACGGCGAGCTGTTCATACCCTATGGTATGTTCTAAAACCGTTTCGTTCATAG
>JAFVOG010000048.1 GCA_017505945.1 Clostridia bacterium | reverse complement strand
TAAGGTGTGTGTACCCAGGCATAATATTTTTGACGTGTTTTTGCGCAATATCCGTTAAGGTGGCTACCAGGTCTTTAAGTAAAGTGACCATTTGGCGTGCAGAGGCGCGGGTATAGAGGCGGAAATCGGTGGCGACTTGGTCGTTTCTGCTGCGGGCGGTATGCAAGCGTTTGCCTGCGTCCCCGATACGTTTGGTGAGCTCCGCTTCGATAAACATATGGATATCTTCTCCGCCTTCGTCAAACGTCAACGCACCGCTTTGCAAATCGCGCAAAATCCCTTCCAAGCCGTCGATAATCAAATCGACTTCCGCTTGGGGTAAAATCCCTTGCTTTGCCAGCATCGTTGCGTGCGCCATCGAACCTTTGATATCTTGTGCGTACATTCTACAATCGAAATGCAAGGACGAATTAAAATCATCCGCCGTCTTATCCAGTTCCTTTTGGAAACGTCCAGCCCACATTTTTGCCATAAAATACTCTCCTAACGGTGAAAACAACAACCGTTTTTAATACGCGTTTTGCCTACCGTATATATACGGCAGGCAAGCTTTTTCTACAAATTTTTATTTTTTCGCCTATATGGCAACGCCTTATTTCTTCGCGTTCTTTTCGTTTACTTGCGCTTGTACCTTGATAGGCAAACCGAACAAGTTGATAAAGCCCGTCGCATCCGCTTGGTCATAAACGTGGTCTTCGCCAAACGTTGCGATTTCTTCCGAGTAGAGCGAATAGTCACTCCAAGCGCCTGCTTTGATGATATTCCCTTTATAAAGCTTTAAGCGTACTTTACCTGTAACGTGTTCTTGCGTCTTATCCACGAACGCTGACAACGCTTCACGAAGAGGCGTAAACCATTGTCCGTTATACACGAGTTCCGCAAAGCATACGGAAAGTTCTTGTTTCTTGTGCGCCGTATATTTATCCAAGCAAAGCGTTTCCAAATAATTATGCGCCTTATACAAGATTTCCCCACCGGGCGTTTCATATACGCCACGGCATTTCATACCAACCAAACGGTTTTCTACGATATCCAAAAGCCCGATACCATTTGCACCGCCCACTTTGTTAAGTGCCAAGATAATATCTTTCGCGCTCATCTTCTTGCCGTCCAAAGCAACCGGTCTGCCTTGTTCAAATTCTAATTCGATATACGTAGGTTTATCGGGAGCTTGCAAGGGGGAAACGCCCATTTCCAAGAACCCTTCCTTTTCGTATTGCGGTTCGTTCCCAGCGTCTTCCAAATCCAAACCTTCGTGGCTCAAATGCCAAAGGTTTTTGTCTTTGGAATAGTTGGTTTCACGGTTAATCTTCAAAGGCACTTGGTGTGCTTCTGCATAGTCGATTTCTTCTTCACGAGATTTAATAGACCATTCTCTCCAAGGTGCAATAATCGGCATATCGGGAGCAAACGCCTTAATCGTAAGCTCGAAACGAACTTGGTCGTTTCCCTTACCCGTACAGCCGTGACAAATGGCATCCGCGCCTTCTTTCTTGGCAATTTCTACGATACGCTTTGCAATAACGGGACGTGCAAACGACGTACCCAGCAAATATTCTTCGTATTTCGCACCCGCCATCATCGTAGGAATAACGTATTCGTCCACGAATTCGTCCGTCAAATCTTCTACGTACAACTTGGACGCGCCCGTCTTTAACGCCTTTTCTTCCAAGCCGTCTAACTCGTCCGCTTGCCCAACGTTACCACTAACCGCAATCACTTCGCAGTCGTTATAATTTTCTTTCAACCAAGGAATGATAATCGACGTGTCCAAACCACCCGAATATGCAAGTACTACCTTTTTGATGTCTTTTTTATCCATTGTTTCGTTCTCCTTCAAAAACTCATTTTCTTTATACCTTTATTATACCGCGGTTTTTATGCATCGTCAAACCATTTTATACAATTATTTGTATTTTATTTTGAATATTTTACGAATATATTGCATAAATGCATAAAACTGTGTATATTTTTTAATTTTTGCATAATTGCGCATATACACTTTCGGCATAGCGAACCGTTTGCATACCGTCTTTGGCGTAATAGTCCGCTCCGATTTTTTTCGCGTATTCTTCGTTTAACACCGCACCGCCCACGACGATTTTGCACCAAGGTGCGTTTGCCCGAAGAGCAAGTACCGTTTCTTCCATAGACGAAAGCGTCGTCGTCATCAGGGCGGAAAGACCTACGATAGGCGCGTGTTTTTCCACTACCGTTTGTACGATAACGTCCGTTTTCGTGTCTTTTCCTAAATCCACCACGTCGAAGGCGTAATTTTCCAGTAACGTCTTGACGATATTTTTTCCGATATCGTGAATATCCCCTCGCACGGTTGCAATCACGAACGTGCATTTTTTCGTTTCACTTTTGCCCGTTTGTAACAGTTGCATACGGATTTGTTCAAAAGCGACTTTCGCACTTTCCGCGCTCGAAAGCAGTTGGGGCAAATACGCGCGTTTTTCTTCGTACGCTTTGCCTACGCTATCCAAAGCAGGCACGATTTCCGTGTCGATAATTTCCAAGCTATCCCGCGTTTGCAAAGCCTGTCTGCATAATTTTTGCGCAAGGTCTTTGCGCCCGTCTATAATCGCTTGGCTTAAACTCTCCGTTTGCGATTGTAGAGCCGTCGGCGTATCGTTTTGCGACTGTGCAAACGCCACGTAGTTTTTACAGCCGTCGTCCAAGCCTGCCACCGCCATATAGGCACGGTAAGTCTTTTGCATTTCCATAGACAACGGATTGATAATGGCGCAAGTAAGTCCGCTTTGCAAAGCACAAGCAAAAAACGCAGAATTGATTATCTCTCTATTCGGCAATCCAAACGAAATATTAGAAACCCCCAATGCGGTATGCACGCGGAGCACTTTACGCACGTACGCAAGCGCGCGGAGCGTCGTCTCTCCTGCTTTGCCATCTACCCCTATGGACGTCGTCAAGGTGTCTATGACGATATCCTTTTTGGCAATGCCGTATTTTTCCGCTTCGCGGATAATCCTTTCGGCAATAGCAACGCGCCCTTCCCACGTTTCGGGAATCCCGTTTTCGTCCAACGTCAGCGCAACCACGACGCCACCGTATTTTTTGACAAGCGGAAATACCGCTTGCATACTTTCCTTTTTACCGTTGACCGAGTTAATCAAAGGTTTGCCGTTATACGTACGGAGCGCACTTGCCAAAGCTGTTACCGACGACGTATCGATTTGCAAGGGCAAATCTACCACCGCTTGTATCTCTTGTACGTACTTCGTCAGCGTTGCCACTTCGTCGATGCCGGGCAAGCCCACGTTGACGTCCAAGATTTCCGCGCCTGCATCTTTTTGCGCCACCGCTTCGCTTAACGCATAATCGGTATCGCCGTCCAAAAGCGCTTGCTTAAACCGCTTTTTACCCGTAGGATTGATGCGTTCGCCAACAATCACGGGCGTATCTAACGTAACCGCGTGCGTGTACGAAGAAATACAGGAAATCTCTTTTGGGGTTATAGTCTTGGGTTTTATCCCTTGTAAGTTTTGTACTAATTTTTGAATATATTCGGGCGTAGTTCCACAGCACCCACCAACGATACGCGCGCCCTTTTTCACAAACTCCGCCGTTGCTATGGCAAAATCGTCCGCCGTCAAATCGTAATAGGTGTTTTCTCCGTCCGTTTGCGGAAGTCCTGCGTTGGGCTTTACCAAAACGGGTAAAGACGAAACGCTAAGCAATTCGTCCACCACGCTTTCCAACTGTTTAGGACCAAGCGAACAGTTTGCGCCCAAGGCGTCCACACCCAAGCCTTCCAGCATTGCCACCATCGCGCTTGGCGTTGCACCCGTCATCAGTACACCGTCCGCGCCGTACGCGCAAGAAACGAACACGGGCAAGTCGCTATTTTCCTTTACCGCAAGCACCGCCGCTTTGGTTTCATAACTATCGCCCAGCGTTTCGATATAAATTAAATCTACGCCGTACTTTACGCCTAAACGCACCGTCTTAGCAAAGACTTCCACCGCTTCTTCAAAATCGAGCTGACCGTACGGCTTTAACAGTTTTCCAAGCGGTCCAATATCCAAAGCGATATACTTTTCTTGGCTCGTTTTCGATTGCATACGGGCAAGTTTTGCATTGCGAATTGCCGAGCAAACGATAGTTTCCAGTTCGTCTTCGGCATACTTTAACGCGTTTGCCCCGAACGTGTTGGTACAAACGATATGGCTCCCTGCGTCAAAATATGCCTTATGTATCGCCGTAACCGTATCTCTATGCGAAACGTTCCAACGTTCGGGCAATTCCCCCAGAGCAAGCCCTGCCTGTTGCAAAAGCGTACCCGTTCCGCCGTCCATTACGACGATATTCTTTTGTAAAAACGCTTTTACACCCATTATGCGTTCTCCTTGCGCAAAGCGCAATCGGTTTTTTCACAAGCCGAACAACCGCGTCCTTCCTTTCTGTCTTGGATATATAACGGCACGAACGCCGTTACCGATTTAGTCGGCGACATCAAGCCCCCGTCGTTTAACGTTACCCCTATCTTTCTTTCGCAGTCCAACAGCGCAAACACTGTCTTTTGCACGGACAGCGGAATATTTCCGTACCCTGCACTAAACCGTGTGCCCACAAAAAGGGGCGCGTGTTGCGCTTGCAACTCGTCGCAAAAAATATCGCAAAGCGATTCCACCCGTTCCGCACCC
>JAFVOG010000047.1 GCA_017505945.1 Clostridia bacterium | reverse complement strand
TGAAATAAAAATAACGGCTTTTGCAAGGTTTGCAAAAGCCGTTGTTCTTTCGTTTAATTCAAGTTTTGGGGAGGTTGGCTGTCTTCGGGGAACATTGTGCCAGCGGGAATAACGGGCAACATCAAAGGATTGATAAACGAGTTTGCCGTCAATGCGCTAACCGACGCACGAAGATAGGGATATACGATTTCCGTCATATTAATCACCAAGTCTTGTCTATCCAAATCGCTGTCGATACCTTCCGCTTCGAAAATACCCACAAGGCGCGCCTTAATGTTAAAGGGCTTGGGTTCTTGTTCGGTGGATTCCACCTTTACTTCCAACGTCAAAAACCAAAGCTTGTCGTTTTCTTGCACACGGCGTACCGTACGCGAAAATTGCGGTTTGATTTCAAACTTGGTGTTCGGGTCCATCTTTATGCGGTTGATGGTGTAAGTCATTTCTTCCGCAAGGATTTGTCTTAATGCATACTTCATAAAATACCTCTTCGTTTTTATTTGCGTCTATTGTACCACGCTTTTCTCCCCTTGTCAATACACTTTTACAAAGGTTTATTTATATATACACGCTTTTTTCCACTTTCAAACGCAATTCCTTACGAAAAGCCTTTTTATTTTAACAATTCTTCCGTCAAACGCAAAATTTCAGGCGCGATTTTTTTCTTTTCTTTCACCGTGATTGCCATATATACAGGATAGCTTACCGAGCAAACGATAATCCCTACGACGCCCAAAATAACGCCTAATACGATAGCCATATCACCCATTGCGTTGCCTATATCCGTCATAATAAAGCTCATACCCGTACCCAAAATTAAAATGCCTACAATCCCCAAAATCAACGCAACGACCGTAGCTTTTTGGGTCACGCCGTTATCCAAACGGCGCAAACGTTCTAACGCGCTCTCTTGCTTTTTGGGTTGTTCTTCATACTTTTTACGGATGTCTTCTACTTCCTTTCTGTCCTTTGCCGAATAGGAATAGGCAAACGTTTTTTCCTTATTCTCTTCCATCTTCTATTTCTCCTTGGTTTTTTATCGTTTTCGTCGATTTTACAATCATATATATAGACGTTGTCAAAATAAACGCCGAAACGGCGATTGCCGTGCACGTCATCATCACGTCTTGAAACAGCACGGACGCGCTTTCCCCAAACGAAGTCAGCATTGCCACTTCTAACGTGAACATCGATACGACGGCGGACACCGTCGAAATGGTTTTACTTGCCGAATATACGGGGCTTTGGTATTTGCGGTATTTGACCATATTGACAATACCCATCGTAAGCGACGTAAACGTACACGCCGCTAAGGCAATCGTCGTAATTTGGTGGTGTACGATACGCACGTCTTGCAACAGCACCATACCCATTACCGCGGAAACGGCAACGTTCATCCCTAACATACAAATTCCGCAAAAGCGGTAGCGTTTCCATTCCTTGATTTCGCCTATGGCACCATTTTTTGCGTAGCGCGCCAGCAAAAACCGCATCAACCCCAAACAGGAGTAATATACGCTCATTGCCCAAAACCAAACGGACGCGTGATACAAACCAAGTCCAAGCTGAAACACGGCGTACGCCACGTTAAACGCAAGCGTTGCATACAGTCCTATATTCACACGCAAACGCACGTCTGTCCGCCACCGTAACACGTATTTATTATCCGTGCTCAGCCGTTTGAAAAAAGCTATTATTTGCGGAATACGGAAACAAACCACTGTAAGCGTATAGGCGGAAAGTGCGTATGCAATAATGCTAATCACCGCCGTTTGTTCTTCAAACACAAACGAATATATGAGTAACGTTACGGAAAGCGGAACGAGTATGCCGACTAAAAATACGTGCGGAAAGAGTAACGCTTTCCCTACTTTCTTCCAAAATCCCATCACGCTCTCCTAAACGTCACGCAAAAGGTCGTGCCCACGTTTTCTTTACTTTGCACGGTGATTTCGCCCTGCATAATATCTACCACACGTTTAACAAGCGCAAGCCCTAAGCCGTTGCCCTGCGTTGCGCGCGATTCGTCGCCTTGATAAAATTTCTCAAAGATGCGCGCCCCTACTTCGGGGGACATTCCTATCCCCGTGTCCGCAACTTTAACGCATACCGCGTCCTGCGTCGATTGCAACGTAATCTCTACCCTGCCCCCGTCTTTCGTAAACTTAAACGCGTTGGAAAACAAGTTATTCCAAACGTGGGACAGCAGTTCCTCGTCCCCTTCCATTTGCACGTCGTCGGGGATATCCGTTACAATTTCAATGCCTTTTCTTTCCCAAACGTTTTCGTATTGCAATAAACACGCGCAAAGCTGTGCGCTTACGTTAAAACGTTTTACTACAAGTGGCGTTTGCTGATTTTCCAAACGGCTGAGTTTTAAGATGTTCGACATCATACTCGACATCCGTTTCGCACCGCTGACAATCCCCTGCGCGTACTCTTTGCGTTGTTCTTCCGTCAAATCGGAATTTGCCATTAACGAAGCGTAATTTTGCATTACGGCAAGCGGTGTTTTCATTTCGTGCGAAACGTTGGCAATAAAATCGCAACGCAACGTTTCCACAGCGGAAAGTTCTTCCGCCAAGCGGTTAAAGCTTTCAATACAAGCGTTAATCCCGTCGTCCGCAAACATCGGGGAAAGGGGCTTAATGCGCACGCTAAAATCGCCGTGCACGAGTTTTTCCGTGCCTTCGACAATGCGTTTTACCGCCCGTTGCATCGTAAATTTTCGGCGGAGCATATCGGCTATCGTAAACAGCAAACTCAACAGCAAAACGTTAAGAAACGTGAGTTTTGCCGCACTTTGTAAATTTTCGCCTGTAAGTTCTACGTTCAAGCTTTTGGAAAGTGTGCTAACGAACAGCATTGTACAGCTCGTCACCAAAAACGCAACCGTTACGAAAAACAAAAAATACCGATACAGCGCAATTAAAAATTTAGGCTTTTTTCTATTTTTCATTTTTAATTACCGCCTTATATCCAAGCCCGTGTACGGTAACGATTTCAAAATCGTTACACGCGGAACACTTGGCACGAAGTTTGGTCATATACACGTCCACGGCACGCGGAGCAGTATCGCTGTCCGCATCCCAAAATTCGTCCATCAACTGAAAGCGCGTAAACGTCTTTTTGGGGTAGGAAAGCATTTTGTATAAGATATTAAATTCACGCGAAGTAAACGCTATTTCTTCTCCGTTTAAGTACGCTGTAAACTCGTCCGCATCCATTACGAAACTGCCTATTTCAATGCGACGGCTCGTCGCAATTTTCGCACGGCGAAGCAGTGCCCCTATTCGCAAAAACAACTCGTCCAAATCAATAGGCTTTACCATATAATCGTCCACGCCGATACGGAATCCGCGTTCTTTCGACGCAATATCGTCCTTTGCCGTCATAAATAAAATGGGAATATTCTCGTTTAACGAACGGACGGTTTTCGCAAACTCAAACCCGTCGATTTGTGGCATCATAATATCGCTGACAATCAAATCGTACGTTGCGATATTTAACGCGTCGTACGCGTCCATTGCGTTTAAGCAACCCGTTGCCTCGTATCCGCTACGATTTAGATACGAACATACCGTTTTATTTAATTCCCTATCGTCTTCCACGACTAAGATTTTGAACATTTCTCTCCACTCTCCTTATGCGTATTATAACACGCAATTGTTAAAGTTTTGTTTCGTTTTTTCACGTCGCAACAAAAAAAGCGGATTTTTTCCGCTTTTTTTTGTTATCGTTTTACTTCGTCTCCTCTTGTTCGCTGGATTGTGGTTGTTCGGTTTTCTTATCCTTTTCTTCTTGCGGTAAAAATTCCATAAACGTAAGCGCAATCGAATAGAAAAACGCAGGACCGATATTAAACAAGTGACAATCGAGCAAACTCATTCCCAACAGTGACACAATCGTAAGTGCGATAAACCAAGTGGTAACGCTACGTTTTTTGAAGAAAAGTTTTACCGTTTGGAAGCGGTGGAACAGATACGCAACCAGCCCTACCGCACCGCACGCCGCCATCATTTGGATAATGGTGTTATGCCAACGTCCAGGCAAAAACTGCTTAAATTCTTCCACCTTTCCAGGTTGCCAAGGCGCATATTCGCCACTGGCATAAAATCCGTCGCCAAAAACAGGATATTGCAAGAAATACTTAATACCTTCCTTATATACCCCCATACGGTCAGAATCGTTGATGACCAGTCCGCCTTCTTCGCCAGGTTGGATAATGTCGGGGACGCGGTCAAACAGCCCCAATACTTGTTCCCCAAAAATTCCCAACCCTACTACGGCAAACAAGCCGAAAATAACGGCAAACGCAATCAAATGTCGCTTGTCCATTATCTTCACGCAAAGGGTGATAGCTCCTATAATAAACGACGCCACCGCCGCAAGAGTAGCTGCGCGCGAACCAGAAAAGAACGTACCCACAAGTAAAACGATACTTGCCGTGATATAGGCATATCCGTGTTTGCTATCCACCGCCAACGCAAGCGCACAAGGAATACCCAGCGCAATCATAGCGCCGATATTGTTGTGTATCCCCCAACCCGTCAAGAGTTGTCCGCGCACAATCGAGCC
Source organism: Clostridia bacterium (assembly GCA_017505945.1). Lineage (GTDB taxonomy): Bacteria > Bacillota > Clostridia > Christensenellales > Borkfalkiaceae > Scatosoma. Next base: position 8,049 of record JAFVOG010000047.1, on the reverse strand, counting down.
GTTTTCGTCAATAATATCACGCGTACAATAGTTATGGATAAGTTCCCCTACAACCACCATACCCACGACAAGCCCTATCCAAAAGAAGTATTCCTTCTTTACTTTTTTCCAGTCCACCGTCGCGGAAAACAAGAAGTACAATAAGAAAAAGGCGACAAACTGCAAAAAGGCGAACACCAAATTTTTGCCGATTTCACTGAGGTACTTTGCACTGCCGATACCCGAAAGGAAAAACGAACCGCCTAAAACGAGAAATCCTATTAAAAGAGCTCGCTTTTGCGTAAAGAGTTTTTTCAAACCCATATTTTTATCCAAGACGATACGCGCTATCAAACACGCAAACGCCACGCAAATTAAAACGATTAAAAATATCCCCGTTGCGCCCGAAAGAAAAATAGAGCCTCCCATCTTAAAAGGATTGTTCTCTGCGCTGGGCGAAACGTAACAAAGTACAAAAAGGGGCATTACGGGCAGTAAGTCGTCCGAAAACAGCGACATATAAATTACGCTAAGCACCACAAACGACCAAAGATAGAATTCCAGTCCAAAGCAATAGGAAACAAGCGTCAACGCGCCGAAAAAGCATATTCCCCAAGGCGACGAGAGATATGTATTGATAGTTTGCACCGCTTTGCTGTTTCTAACGCGCAAATACGCTTGTTTGATTGTTTGTATAAACGATACTTTTTCCATACATATTACTCCTCGTCTACTCGATTTTCTGTTTCATTGCCGTTTGGTGCGTTTTCCTGCACCGACTTATTTTTTCCACAAAATTGCATTGCCTTTTTCGCGCATAGCCATACCGCCTCGTTTTTCAAAAGCAAGCCCAACCCAAAATACAAAACGCAACACACCGCCACGTTGATAACTACAGCCAACCAAGCGTCGCTTGGAATTTTGGAAAGCCCAAAATAATACGCCAAGACGTATAAGGCAAGCGGTAACGCCACCGAGAACCAGTACCAAAGTTCGATACGAATACGCACGATTTTCCTTGTAAAAATCAAATACGCCGTAAGCACAACAACTTCGCTTGCCAACGAAGTCCACGCCGCTGCCACACCGCCGAAACGGGGAATAAATATGGCGTTAGACACAATATTCACCACCGCACCTATGCCTACGGAAAGGATATATTTCCACTCCATATCCGCTGTGACGAGAACTTGCATACCCAGCATAGTGTTAAATACCACGACGGGTACCATCAAGGCAAGCACTTTCAGTACGGGCACCGATTGCCCAAAAGTAGAACCGAACAACAGTAGTACGATTTCGTCGCTCAATACGACCATGCCCACCGTTGCAGGAATGGCAAGAAGAAGCATTACTTTGAGTGCGGTATTGACCAAAGTATTAAACTGCGTCTTATCTCCGCTGGAAAAAGTAACGCTGAGCCGTGGCAATAGCACCGCCCCGATTGCCGAACACAGCGTATTGACCATACGCGTGAGTTTCATTGCGTTGCTGTAACATCCCACCACCGTATCGTCGTGGAATATCCCTAACATTAGCGTATCAATCATCATATACGCTTCGATGGCGAGCGACGCAATCAGCAGTACGATAACGGGTTTTACGTGTTTCCAAACGGAAGGTTTTTTTCCGCGCACGCAAATATACTTGCGCGCGTGCACGATATTAAAGACGTTGTTGCCGGCAATGGCTACGACGTGTAACACGACGTATGCGATATAATCGTCGGGGGTTCGTACGAATATGAACAGCGCAATCAGCGAAATCAGTTTGATTACCGTACTGCGTATGGAAATGTATTTATACTCTTCCATACCCTGATAAAACCAGTCCACATTGATATAACTAAGTACGATTTGCGCCCCTGCCACCGCGTATAAAACGTATTCGTTTGCAAAGCGTGGAACGGCAAAAATAAGCGCTACGTACGCAAGTACGGCAATGGACGTCGATAGGAAATTGACGGTGAACAAATCGCAAAACAGTTGACTGCGTTTATCCTTATCGTCCGCCACTTTTGCAATTTCTTTCGTGCCGTACGTAGGCAACCCAAGCGCAGCGATAATGACAAACCACGACACGATATTTTGCGCATAATTGATTGCCCCCACTTTGTCCGAGCCTACGATATGTGAAAGATAGGACACGGCGATAAGCGGATAAACGGCGGTGATGAGTTTGTAGGCGATATTAAATATCGAATTGACTGCTATCGACTTTCTCATAACGGCCCTACCTTTCCGCGTTTATATACCTTAAACGGACACTCTTTTTTGTTGCGTGGTTTGCAAATATAGGCAACCGCCATAAAAAAGAGCAATAAATAACTATCCGTATATAAACTCGGTTCGACCATTGCATAACAAACGAAGAACACGAAATAATATATAGAAAAATGCATATTCGCGTCTTTCTTATCACACAAAAAGTTTTTCACCAGCATAACGCACGCCCACACAAGTAACGCCATAAACAGGACAAATCCGATAATGCCCGTTTCGCACAGCGTTTGTAGATAACAGTTATGCACGTCGAAATACTTAAACCAGTGCGTATCGGGGTCGCTGGGGACCCAGCCCATACGACGGAAATTTACCCAGCCTATGCCCAGCCAAAGATTTTCCAACCAAAGCTGTATCGCACGTTCGTACATACGCATTCTACCGTTCGTCAAACCGTTCAAATCCCTACCCGTAAATACGCCTTCGACAAATTCGGCAAGCCGTGATAACACGGGCAAATGTTTCCAAAGGGGAAAAAGTGCTAAAACAAGCACGAAACCACCCACAATCGTCCCTGCAATCATCAAACGGTGTTTGCGCTGTTTGAGTAGCATAAACACCACTACGGCAACCCCCAAAAGCGCAAGCACGGGCTGTGATTTTTTACCCGTGATAAACAGCGTTGCAAGCAATACCGCACACACACCGTACCGCCATTTTTCCTTTCGTAAAAACGCACAATACCCCAACGCCGTCACTAAAATGAGCGCGGAATAGGACACTTCGCGCGTAAAGCCCGTCACGTAACCGCTTTTTCTTCTCGATAACACTTCTTGAAGATACGTGGGGCTAAGATAGTATTTTGCTATCGCCGTAAATGCACTGGGAAACAAGTATTGTAGCCAAATCCCCACGACGATAAAAAACGAGAAATAATAAACACAACGGAGTACCAACGAAAAGCGCACGTATTTAGGCAAGGCGAGTAGCGCAATCGACAAGACGTACGCCATCGCAAACGCAGGCTCGTAATGCACGGCGTTTTGTTTGTATAACAAAACGGCAAACGTCAATACAAACCAAGCCCAAAGCATATTCAGCGTACCGCCAAAAGTACGGTTATCTTCTAAAATGCAACCGAGAACGCGCAAGAAAAAACTTACGGTGGCAAAAAATACCCCGTATTGCATTTTACAAGTATAGGCGCATACGGACAAGCCTAACGTTACGTCCGCCATCTTGAGCACAGCGTCGCATATCTCCCGTTTTCTTGTCCACCGTACGATTTCTACCATACCGTTCCCCTATCGTTATATCGTTTGCATCAAGCGTTTAACGACGTTATCCCACTCGATTTCCGTCAAGTACGCTTGCATTTTTTGTTTTTGTTCTTGCACGAATTGTGGACTTTCTATCACGTACAGCATTTGCTGATACAGGCTTTCTACGTCGCCTGCCTTGCAATACGCACCGATTTCCCCTTCGTTTAATTGCGCTTTTAACCCACCCGTGTCCGACGCGATAATCACCGAGCCGTATTCCATAGCGGTAAGCGAAACCCCCGACTGCGTGGCGTCTAAATAGGGCATAACCGTAATGACGTTTTCCCCATAAAAATACGAACCCACTTCGTCGTCTTGGATATAGCGGTTATCCACCGTTACGTTGTTCAGCCCTGCAAAGTCGGCTTGATATTTGGAAAAATCTCCGCTCCCTGCCAAAGTCAACGTAACGTCGTCACGAACTTTGGACAGCTTTTCAAACGCCTTCGCCAACACTCGCAAGCCCTTGTATTCTCGCATATACCCAAAAAACAAGAAATTGTATTTTGTTTCGTCGTAACGGCTAACGGCATTTTCAGGCAAAGCATACATCTTTTGCCTACCGTGGGGCATATACCGTATTTTGTCCGTAGGCACGTTCCAACGTTCGTTTACTACGGGGATAAACTGTTTGGTTAACACGACGGTATAATCGGCAATTTGAGCAAATTTATCCCCCAAATACCCGTCCATTTTACCGCTACCGCTATGCGGAATCGGGTCGTGACAAATCCAAACAATTTTGTCTTTGTTCAGCGTTTTACTGATATCTATGCTCCACAAATGTTGCATCGTGGTGATTACGTAATCGAACTTCATTTTTCTAAAATGCCGTTTGAGTTTCCACTTCTCCCACAGCATAAATTTGAGCTGTGCCCAAATATAATACAGCTTGCCTGATTTTTTATTCGTCTTAATATAGTACGTCTCTTTCAGCGAAGTGCAAGCGTCCCATTCCGCTTTATTATCCACGTATTTAGACATCACGGCGTACGTTTCAAAACCGTTGTTTGCAAGTGCCTTGGCAAACTCCAACGCAAAAGCAGGACCGCCACCCCGTTTCCCTATATAGTTGACCAGCACTCTTTTCATTTTTCTACCCCTTATTTGCAAACGGTTTGATAATACTCCGTTATTCTCTTTGCGTACATGGCAAAGCTAAATTCTTCTTCGTAACGTTGTTTCGCGCTTTCCCCAAAACATATTCTTTGACGTTTGTCCAGCATCAACTGTATAAGTTTATCCGCAATCTCCCCAGCGTTCTTTGTGGAAATCAAATACCCGTTTTTGCCGTCTTGCACCACTTCGGGCGTGCCGTCCACCGCTGTTGCCACCACGGGTCTTCCTACGGAAAACGCCTCAATCGGCGTCAAGGGCAACCCTTCCGTAAGCGACGGCAATACGATAACGTCCATTTGCCCTATTACGTTTTGCACGTCCGTGCGATACCCTAAAAATACGACGTCGTTTTCCATTTCCAGTGCTTTTACAAGCTCTGTCAAACGCGCTTTTTCTTCTCCGTCGCCGACTATGGCAAACTTTGCGTTTGGCACGGATTGTTTTACAATAGGCATAGCTTGCACAAAGTATTCCAGCCCCTTTACGGGAGAAAGCCTACCCGAATACCCTGCAATCACGCACCCGTCCTTTCGCCAAGCTTGGAGCGTGGGTACGGGTTGTATTTCGCCTATAAACGGCTCGACGGCGTTATGAATTACGGTCACTTGCGACGACGGCAACCCGTAAAATTCCACCACGTTTTTCTTTACCTGCTCGCCCACGGCAATCAAATGCAAATGTTTATACGCAAAACGGTTAAACGCTTTTTTATCGTTGAATACGTTGTGACAAGTATTGATTACCGTATATTTTTTATACCATTTGAGTATCGTAGCGTAAAACGCCGACATACGGTGATGGGTATGAATTACGTTGATATTTTCTTCTTTTACAATGCGTTTGAGTATGCGCGTACAGCGACAAATATTGACGGGGTTTTTTGCGCGAATATCGGGGATAGTGATATGTTTTATCCCGATTTCTTCCAAAAGCTTTACGCCCACGCCACCCTTAGAACAAACGACGATTTTTCCTACTTTGTCTTTCAAAATTTTGCAAAGCTGTACAATCACGCGCTCCGTACCGCCACGGTTCATCGTGCCGGTAAAAAATAAAATATTCTTCTCTTGTAAAGACGTAGTCGTATTTTCGCTCATACGTGCTCCTTACCTTTACGGCGTTTCGTCCTTATAAAACGCTTGTATTACGTGATGTGGCTGTTGCTGTTCTTCGGGGGGCAACTGCATATAGTCGCCATAAACCCGTCTAAGCAACTCGTCGTAGTTTTCGGGTACGTAAAACTGCGTATCTTCAAACGGAACGAGTATGCGTTTTTCAAATTCTTCTCTCGTATATAAAACGTGTATGTCCGAATACGCCTTGATATACGGGCTCGTTTCATACGGATAACTCTTGGCCAGCGCGTCTAATTTGACAACCAACTTTTTAGGGTTAAACGGTTTTGCCAAAAAAATGAGCAAGTTCTTCTTAAATCCGTTTTCCTTTCTTATGCGCGAAGACGACGCCAAAATGAGTTTCTTCAAAAATACCGAGCATTTGGCAACTTTTTTCATTTCACAAGGCTGTCCAGGAAACCCGTCCAAGGGCCAAATATCGACAAACACCCCTATCGGGTCGTCCGTCTTATATTGCGGTTCGTATAACACCGTGTTCGTATCGTATATTTTGGTGATGCAACGTCCGAAATACGGTTTCGTCAAATGGTTGGCTACCCCCAAACCGTACTCCTGCATCTTTTGCGGAAACAGCGCGAGAAATTTCTCGTAATCGGGACGGGGCATAAAGATATCGATATCGTCGTCCCAAGGAATAAATCCCCCGTGACGGATTGCCCCGATTAACGTACCGAAACACAAATAGTACGTAATCCCGTTTTCTTCGCAAAAAGCGTGTATTTTTTTCATTACGGCAAGCTCTAAGCCTTTCAGCTCGCCCAAATCGGTAATCTTTCGCATAACACTCCAAAAGGGTTATTTTTTCTTCGGTTTATATTTTCTTGCAATCGTAAAGATTTTCATATCGTCGATAAAGTACCGCTTAAACAAGCGTTTGGGCTCTTTGAAAAAACGGTACAGCCATTCCAACCCGTGATTGCTCATCCACTTGGGCGCGCGCTTAATTCTACCCGATAAAAAGTCCACGGTAGCCCCTGCGCAAACAGACATCTTTGCGTTAAGCTTGTCCCAGTTCGCATATAAAAATTTTTCTTGCTTGGGACAACCCAAACAAAGCAGTAAAATATCGGGGGACGCTTGGTTAATTTGCTCTATTACCTGCGCCGTTTGCGTATCGTCCGCGTCAAACCCAACGGGCGGTGCGCACGTGCCTACGATTTTTATATTTTCAATCTTATTTTCCAAGTTGGCTTTCGCCTGCTCGGCAACCCCTTCCGCTCCGCCTAAAATGAACACGGTATATCCTTTTTGCCCTGCCACTTCGCAAAGTTTAGGCACTAAATCCGAACCCGAGATTTTTTCAGTAATGGGTTTTTTATGCTTTTTAGCTATCCAAATCAGTGGTTTCCCGTCAATCGTGACGATATCCGCATTGTCCGTAATTTCTTTCAATAACGGGTCCTTTTCCATTTTGACGACGACGTCCACGTTGACGGATACGAGATAGGATTTTTTCCCCGTTTCTATTCGGTTTTGAATATCCTGCAAGCAATCTTGCATAGAATACGCGTTGACGTACGTATTCAAAAACTCAATTTTTTCCACTTTCTTCCCCCAAAATCCGTTCTACTGCCCGTAACAGATTTTCGCATTGTATATCCGCGTTTACGTGTTCTCCAAGCATTGCCGTTTTACAGCCTGCCGTCTTCCCGCAAAGCACGTCCGCTTCGCTGTCGCCTATCATCCAAGACTGCTCTAAATCGATATGGAAATCTTGCGACGCTTTATATAACATCCCTGCTTTGGGCTTGCGACAATCGCAATCGATTTTCAAACTTTCTACTTCCCCTGCGTAGCCACGGTGCGGATGGTGGGGGCAATAATACAACCCGTCCACGTACGCGCCGTACTCCGCTAAAAGCGTTTCCATTTTGCGGTGCATTTCGTCTAATTCTTCCACCGTCACTTCCCCCCTTGCAATCACGGGTTGGTTGGTGACGACGATTGCTAAATATCCGCTGTCGTTGATTTTCTTGACGGCTTGTCCTACGCCGTCTAATAAACGGAAATCTTCGATATCTCTAAGAAATCCTACGTACTCGTTTATCGTACCGTCGCGGTCTAAAAAAATTGCCTTTTGCTTGTTTCGCAAGCTTTTTGCTTGTACCCGTCCTTCTTTATAGTCTGCGCACACGGAAAGATATCTATCTACCGTTCCCATATCTTTGACGTATTCGGGACTGTCGTACGCAAACATTTTCCCCGTCCCTGCAAGCGGTTTGAGAAGTTGCCTATCCAAATCCACTTTCTCCGTGTTGACGGGCGTTTTTA
>JAFVOG010000046.1 GCA_017505945.1 Clostridia bacterium | reverse complement strand
TATAACGAGAGTTGCGAATGTGGCAGCGCCAGTACGAAGGGGTACATGGCGCATTTTGGCGTACAGAAATGTCCGAAAATCCTTAAAGAGATTGCGGAAAAAAGATAAACGGCGGTATTTCGCAAGCGGGTTAGCGCGAAAATCGCCGTTTTTTCTGCCTTTAAGTCGGTAAGTCGGTCGAAAAAAAGCGACGACACCAAAACCTAAGCGCCGCAGGCGCGCGCTCGTATAGTCAAGGTGTCGTTTTATACTCGTATAGTTATAGATTGGATATAAAAAGTTTTTTGTATTTATTGGGGGAGAAGGTGGTTTCTTTTTTAAATACTTTTCCAAAATAGCTTGCATTGGCAAAACCTGTCAGTTCAGCCACTTTCTCAACAGCAATATTTTGTTCCAATAATTGTTTTGCTTTAGAAATTCGTTTCGATAAAATATATTTTGAAATACTTAAATCGTAATTATTGATAGCAATGGAATGCAGTTTTGTACGAGATATAAAGAAAACTTTACAAAGAGTATCAGAGGTCAGATTTTTATCCAAGTTCGATTCGATATATTGGGATATACGGACGGCAAGGTCTTCATCATTCCACCTAATCCAGTTGGATATATGCAGATAAGAAGCAATTGCGTCAAGGATTTGCGCAGAGGCGTTAATTTTTTCAAGGCTTTTCGTGGAAATCTTTTTTAGAGCGCTTAAAGCTTCTATTTCGGATAGACCGTAATGAAGCGCTTTTTTAAGAGCGGCTTCAAGCGAACTGTCAAGGTTTTCTTTGGGCAACATATGCGCAAGAATGACGTATCCTAAGATACTATCGTTAAATTTAATCGGGGTAACGGCTTCCGTTAATCCAGCGTGACAAGTATAAATATATAATCCGCGGCGTCTTTTAGCTTCCTTAAAAGCCTTAATATCGCAATTACGGCAACCTTGCGCGCCTGCGGTCGAACGTCTGATTAACGTACAGTATTCCGGGGCGTTTTTGGGATATTCGGTAATTAGATTAAATTCGTTGTCGAAAACTGAAATTCGGATGCCGATTGCCGTATAAAAATTTTCACAAAATTTATTCAAACTATCAATATCAAACGTAGTAATCATAATAATTCCCTTTTGGCTATATTTTATCACTATTATAGCAAATAGCTGTGTAGATGTCTATCTTTTTCTGAATAAATGAACAAATTTACTACTTTTGCAAACAAATTGCTCTTGAAAGATAATTGGCGAAGTTTTATAATAATAAAAAAGCTAAAAAAAATGGTGGTAAATATGGCAATATTCAATGGTATCTCAAAGATTCAATACGAAGGTGCAAAAAGCAAAAACTCTTTAGCATTCAAATATTACGATGCAGATAGGGTTATTATGGGCAAGAAGATGAAGGAGCATCTTCCTTTTGCGATGGCGTGGTGGCATAATCTTTGCGCAGGCGGTACGGATATGTTTGGTAGAAATACTGCCGATAAGTCTTTCGGGGCGGAAGTTGGCACAATGGAACACGCAAAAGCCAAAGTTGACGCTGGGTTTGAGTTTATGCAAAAACTTGGTATCGAATATTTCTGTTTCCATGATGTAGATATCGTTCCCGAAGCGGAGGATATAAAAGAAACTAACCGCCGTTTGGACGAAATTTCCGATTATATCCTTGTCAAAATGCAGGAAACGGGAATCAAATGTCTTTGGGGAACGGCAAATATGTTCAGCAATCCTCGTTTCTGTAACGGTGCGGGCTCGTCCAACAGCGCGGACGTGTTCGCATTCGCGGCGGCGCAGGTAAAAAAGGCGTTGGATATTACAGTCAAGCTTGGCGGTAAAGGCTACGTGTTCTGGGGCGGTAGAGAAGGCTATGAAACATTGCTGAACACCGACGTAAAATTTGAGCAGGAAAATATCGCTCGCCTTATGAAAATGGCAGTGAAATATGGTAGAAGTATCGGCTTTACGGGAGATTTTTATATCGAACCGAAACCGAAGGAACCTATGAAGCATCAATACGATTTCGACGCTGCAACCGCTATCGGTTTCCTTCGTCAGTACGGCTTAGATAAAGATTTCAAACTGAACATCGAGGCGAATCATGCAACGCTTGCAGGGCATACCTTTGAGCACGATTTGCGCATTTCTGCAATCAACGGAATGCTTGGGTCTATTGATGCGAATCAGGGCGATTATTTGCTTGGGTGGGATACGGATGAATTCCCGTTTGACGTGTACACGGCAACCATGTGTATGTATGAAGTATTAAAAGCGGGCGGACTGACGGGCGGTTTTAACTTTGATGCGAAAAATCGTCGTCCTTCCTATACGGTAGAGGATATGTTTGAGGGGTATATTCTCGGTATGGACACGTTTGCGCTCGGTCTTATCAAAGCTGCGGAAATTATTGAAGACGGACGTATAGATGAATTTATTACCAAACGTTACGCAAGCTATCGCGAAACGGAAATGGGTAAGAAAATTTTGTCGAATGAAACGAGCTTGGAAGAATTGTCTGCGTATGCGGAAAAGCTTGGCGCGCCTGAGCTGCCTGGTAGCGGAAAACAAGAAAATCTTCAAAATATTGTGAACAGTATATTGTTTGGCTAATAATTTTATGAATACGTATATTGGAATTGATTTGGGTACTTCGTCGGTGAAATTGCTTTTAGTAGCCGCAGACGGCAGTATTTTAAATAGTGTAACAAAAGAATATCCCATCTATTATCCGCAAAGTGGATGGAGCGAACAAAACCCGGAGGATTGGTTAAAGGCAACCGTTGACGGAATGGAAGAATTGTTGAACGGGCATAGCAGGTATGAGGTGAAGGGGGTTTCCTTCGGCGGACAGATGCACGGACTCGTATTGCTTGACGAGGAAGATAACGTCATTCGTCCTGCTATTTTATGGAACGACGGCAGAACGCAAAAGCAGACGGATTATCTCAATACGGTCATCGGACGAGAAAAGTTATCGCGATATACCGCAAATATTGCGTTTGCAGGCTTTACGGCTCCTAAAATTCTTTGGGTGAAAGAAAACGAACCTGAAAATTTTGCAAGAATCGCGAAAATTATGTTACCAAAGGATTACCTTGCATACAAGCTGACGGGGGTTCACTCCACTGATTATTCGGACGCAAGCGGGATGCTACTTTTGGACGTGCAAAACAAATGCTGGTCGAAGGAAATGTGCGAGATATGTTCCGTGGATGAAAAATGGTTGCCGAAACTGTTTGAAAGCTACGAACGGATAGGGCAGGTACGCGATGAATACAATTTGCCGAATGCAATCGTAACGGCTGGCGCAGGCGATAATGCGGCTGCAGCAATCGGCACAGGAACGATAAAAAACGGCAATTGTAATATTTCGCTTGGTACGAGTGGTACGGTATTTATTGCGCAGGATGCTTTTTCTGTAGATAAAAACAACGCATTGCATTCCTTTGCGCATGCAAATGGGAAGTATCATTTAATGGGTTGCATTTTGTCCGCAGCGAGCTGTAATAAATGGTGGTCGGAAGAAATTTTAAAAACGACGGACTTTGCCAAAGAACAGGAAGGTTTAGAGGAATATTTAGGCGATAACGACGTGTATTTTTTGCCCTATTTAATGGGGGAACGAAGTCCGCATAACGACGTTAACGCAAAGGGCTGTTTTATTGGTATGCGAATGGATACGACAAGACAACAAATGACGCTTGCCGTTATGGAGGGCGTTGCGTTTGCACTTCGTGATTGTGTAGAGGTTGCTAAAGCAAACGGCTTGGAGATAAACAGCACGAAAATTTGCGGCGGCGGAGCGAAGAGTGACGTTTGGAAAAAGGTAATTTCTAACGTATTAGGCATACCCGTGTACGCGTTGAGCGTAGAAGAAGGTCCTGCTTACGGCGCGGCGATATTGGCTATGGTTGGTGCAAACGAATACGCAACGGTGCAGGAAGCGGTGGAAAAATTTGTAACGACAAAAGACGCTGTATTTCCCGATAAAAGTTTAACGAAAAATTACGAAGAAAAATACAGACGTTTTCAAAAATTATATCCTGCATTGAAAGAATGGACGCTTTTGAGTGCGCAATAAATTTGCACAATAGTTTTAGAGAGCACAATAAAGCAGGGTTTTAGAGGGGTTCAGGAAAAAATTGAAATAATTAGTAATAAGTTACATTATAAATGTAAAAATTTTATATTGACAAAACATCGCGTGTGTGAGAAAATATTTCTTCAACTTTAATGGAGAGAATAAATTATGAATTATGTAATAAAAACAGGCTCAGCCTTCGGTGAGTGTACATATGAAAACGAGCAAGTGCATTTTTGTGCGAATATTTGCGCGGAAGAAGCGACTTGGCAACTAACCGTTGATTTTGAGGAATGGGAAGAGGATTGTTACGTATTCGCACCTGCCTGCGCTTACGATGGGAATCGCATACAGCAGGTGAATAGAATATATCCTCCCATGTATTTGCAGTCGGAAATGGGTGAAAAAGCGCAGCCGATTATGTTGAAGGGAATCCCTGCACTCAATGTGGACGGTAGCGGAAAAATCGAAGTAACGGCAGGAGATATGTCCGTGCCCTGCGTAGGTATTTTCTTTAAACACAGCAAACAAGCTTTTTTCCTGTTCACAGAACAAGCAATTAAAGAAAAAAATATTGGTTTTGGTATTGAAAAAGGGAAAATTACGGTGCAATATCCTACCATGAGAGGTCTGGCGTATCGTTACGTTTTACCGCCTGAACCGAATGCGGATAAAGGGGTAGCGGTGCAATTTGGTGAGGAGCTTTCTTCCAAATTATACGTGCGCGTATTCCCGTGTGAGGACATTTCCGAATTTTTCGATATTTTTCACGATAACAGAAAGATTTTAATGCGTAGCGAACGTCCTGAAAATGGGTACACGCAAGAGCTTTGGGACGTTATGGAAGCGCATTTTAACGACCATAATTGGAGCGGAAAATATATTGGTAATAATCCTTTTGAAAAATGGCAATGTGGTTGGTGCGGCGGCGCAATGTCCACGTATCCCTTATATTTAAAGGGTAACGAACAGACAAAAACGCGCGCGATACAAACGATAGATTGGTTAGTTGCACATGTTGCGCCTACGGGTTTTTTCTACGGCCAAATATATAACGGTGAAATAGAAGATGACAGCTATTATCATACCTTGAAAAGAAATGGGATTGAAAAGACGGAATATCTTGCTATGAAAGATTCTCATCTCGTTCGGAAAAGCGGTGATGTATTGCTGTTCTTATATAAGCATTTCGAATGTATGCCTGTGAAAAAGGAATGGGAAGACGCGGCGAAAAGCTGTGCTGATGCCTTTGTAACGTTGTTTAAAAAATATGGCACGTTTGGGCAATTTGTTAATATTGAAACGGGAGAAATGCAAGTAGCATTATCCTGCGCGGGAGCCTCAGCGGTTGGTGGGCTTGTTCGTTCGTTTGAATATTTCAAGGACGAAAAGTATTTAGACGTAGCCAAACAAGCCTGTGAATATTATTATCAAAATTTTGTAGCGCAAGGCGTGACATCGGGCGGTCCTGGGGAGATATTGACGGCGCCTGACAGTGAGAGTTCGTACGCGATGGTAGAAAGCTGCGTGTTATTATACGAAGCAACGAAAGAGGAAAAATGGTTACAATACGCAAAGGACAGCGCGAACTTGTTTTCCTCTTGGGTAATGACGTACGCTTATCAGTTTCCGAAAGGTTGCGAATTTGAAATACAAAAAATCAACACGACGGGCAGCGTTTTTGCCAATGTGCAAAATAAACATTCCGCACCGGGGATTTGTACATTTTCGGGGGATACGCTGTATCGATTGTATCGCTATACGAAAGACGAGCGTTACCTTGAGCTTATAAAAGATATTGCGTATTTCATTCCGCAGTGTGTATCTACTCCGCAAAAACCTATCTATGATTGGGATCATAAGCACGGTGACGAGGAGGGTAGATTGCCCGATGGTTATATTTGCGAACGGGTAAATACCAGCGACTGGGAAATGCAAGGTTGCATCGGCGGTGTCTTCAAGGTCAGTTGTTGGTGTGAAACTTCATTGGTTCTTAGCTTTGTGGAGCTGATGCATTTACCCGAAATGGTGCAAGCAGAAGATAAATAAACAAGGGACGGGTACGTGATGAACCACGCAGTCTTTGTGGATGGTTGTCCTTGTTATAAAAAACAAATATTCGATTTTACCGATTGTTGCTTGCGGTGATAATGAGGACGGCCTCAAATTGACTCGACAAAAGCGCAGTTACATATTTCTAATTTCAACGGCGGTGTAGGACAAGATTGGTTGGACGCACATATTGAACGTTTCCAAAAAGACTATGCGGAAACGGTATTTGTCCCTGGGGCCAAAGGTGTACAGGTATGGGTAACCCCTCATAAGAGTGGTTTGGTTGAATTGGGTTCCAAGCTTAAAAATGCACAAGAAGATATTTATTTCCTTGAAAAAGTGAATTATCACGACGCAATTGCACAGGGCTACTTCTTAGATATTACGGACGTTGTTACAGAGCCATTGACAGAATTTGGGGAATCGGGCACAATCGAAGATAAGCTGTACGATTCTCACAAGCAGTACTATAAAACGAATGGGAAATATTACGGTTTGCCCCATGCGCAATCTCCTACGTTGCTTACGTATGACGCGGATTTGTTTAATAGACTCAGTTTGTATTTTGGGGAAAACGGCAAGCTTGACGAAAGTGGAAATCCCTGACAGCGTAACGAGGATTGGTTGGGGCGCGTTCGGCAGTTGCAGTAGCTTGACAAGTGTGATAATCCCCGATGGTGCCACTTCTATCGTTGGGTGGATGTTCTAGAATTGCAGCTTTGGACATTTCCATCGATAGCCATTTGATGAGTTTTGCGGCGGAAGAATCGAGATTGTCTGGCGCGGTGTGCCCGATTGAGAAATAATAAGACGTATATCTATTCACATAAAAGACGTATCAAACGGTACGTCTTTTTTTACGCCCAAAAAGCGCGTTAAAAAGAGCGGCATTTATTCGGCTGGAAACCATTAAAATTAAGAAAAATGCCTCGCGTCCCTTGACAAATATTCGGTAAAGTTGTATGATATATTTATTAAAACACATCAACGGTATAGAAAAAACGCGAGGAGACGCTATGGGGCAATTTCAATTTAAGGATTTTCTTTTTGAAGTCCGTGAACAGCAAATATGTCTTTTGAGCTTTGGCGGTTTTAAGGGCGTGGGAGGACAATTTGCCGAGGTGCAAATTAGCGGCGAAAATAAAGACACCCATATGGGCGTAAAAATGGTAAATTCTTCGGAGGGAAACCGTTTAAAATACCTTTCGCACACGCAATCGGACGAACGCTTGGAGATAGTGCAGCGTTCACCGCTCGTGGAGGTGAAAACTACGTTCGTCGCGTACATGGGTACGTCGTCTGTACGAATTTATACGGAAATAAAGAATATTTCTTCTCAAGAAATCGTGTTGGAAGAGTCGTCGGCGTTCGTTGGCGCGTGTCTTGGCTCGAACGAAGTGGAAAATTCTAAAAAGTTGCATTTTTATAAGTTTTTACAGAGCCACCACGCAGAGTGTCAGCCTCGTAAGGCGTCCTTTTACGAATACGGTTTGCATAAAGGCAATATTGAATCGCAAAAGCGTATCGCCTTTGCAAATATCGGTAGTTGGTCGACGAAAGAGGAATTGCCGCAAGGCATTATAGAGAACGCGCAAACGGGCGCGTGCCTTATGTTTCAAATCGAGAGCAATGCGTCTTGGTATTACGAAATCGCGGATAAAGGCGGCGAATATTACGTATATCTTGGCGGCGCGAATTTGCCTTTTGGCGGTTGGAGCAAAGCGTTACAGCCGCAGGAAAGCTACCGTACGCCGTACGTGGCGTTGGCGACGTCGGATAGCGTTGACGGCGTGATAGGGGAAATGACGAAATTCCGTCGTCAAATATCGGCAAAAAATACGTTCGACGCGTACCTGCCTGCCATCTTTAACGAATATATGCACTTGTCGTGGGACAGCCCGACGGCAGAACAAACGGCGAAAATTGCACCTATCGTGGCGCAAACGGGCGTCAAATATTACGTCATTGATTGCGGCTGGCACAACGAAGAACCGGGCAATATCGTATATCCTTTCGTTGGTCAATGGAAAGAAAGCAAAGCGCGTTTTCCTGAGGGTGTTAGAAAAACGACGGATTTTATCCGTTCGCTCGGTATGAAAGCGGGGCTTTGGATAGAGCCGGAAATTATCGGCATACAATGCCAAGAAATGCTCGATTATTACGACGATAGCTGTTTTTTGCAAAGAAACGGACGTAAGATAGCCGTTATGAACAGATATTTCCTCGATTATCGCAATGGAAAAGTGCGCGCGTATATGAGTGAAACGATTCGTCGTATGGTGGAGGACTACGGCGCGGATTATATCAAGTGCGATTATAATGAGGACTGCGGCGTGGGTACGGATTACAGAGCTTTTTGCGCGGGTGAGGGCTTGGAGGCGTGCGCCGATGCGTTCTATTCGTGGATAAAGGAAATGACGGGAAAATATCCGCAGGTCGTCTTTGAGGGCTGCGCTTCGGGCGGTATGCGTATGGATTATAAAATGCTGTCGGCGTATCCGTTGCTCTCCACGTCCGACCAGACGGATTATTTAAAATATCCCTATATCGCAGGCAATATTTTATCGGCGGTACTCCACGAGCAGGCGGCGGTGTGGAGCTATCCCGTAGGCGTTGGAGAGATAGGTCTGCCGCTCGATAGCAAATACGATAAAAAATGGGTGTTGGAGCATATCACGGATGAGAGAATTGCGATGAATATGATTAACGCGTTTTTGGGGCGTATGCACCTTGCCAGCCATTTAGAACTGCTGAGCGAACACCAGCTCGCGCTCGTGAAAGAAGGGGTGGAATATTACAACTCCCTCACCGCGCCTAAGAAAACGGCATTGCCCTATTTCCCGAACGGCTTTACGAGTTTTGGCGAAGAGCATATCGTTGCAGGCTTTAAGACGGCGGAAAAGATATATCTTGCCGTGTGGTGTTTGGGCGGCGATAGTACGGTGACGACGGCTATAAAAGAACCCGTCAAAGGGGTAAAAATAGCCTATCCGTCCCATACGTCTACGCGCGCAAGCGTGGAAGACGGGGAATTGCAGGTGACGTTTAACGGCGTACAGCAGGCGGCGTTTATCGAAATACAATTATAAAAATACCATTATAAAATAGGCATACTATAAGGCGCGCTATAAGGAATTTTTACCTATTAAATTCCAACCGTTGACAAAATTTTGACGGTTTGTTATACTATACGTAGTCTTAAAAAACATAAAATATAAAGGAACAAAGAACGAGGGATATGAAAGAATTTATTTTTCCTAAAAAAATTGTAAAACTGCATTGTGCGAACGACACGAAAAAACTTTTAAAGAAGCAGAGCTTGCAAATCGGTTTAAACGAACGCTGCACGACGGTGTTTGAAAAGGACGATTTCATCATTTTAGACTACGGGCAGGAATTGTGCGGCAGTGTGCGTATTTTGGCGTTTTTCGGTGAGAATACGAAAATCCGAATCCGCTTTGGCGAGAGCGTTACGGAAACGTGTAGCGAGCTGGGAGGCACGCAGAACGCCACGAACGACCACGCTTTGCGGGATTTTACGGCGGAATTGCCCTCGTATTCTGATCAGACCTTTGCGAATAC
>JAFVOG010000045.1 GCA_017505945.1 Clostridia bacterium | reverse complement strand
TGCCACGATATCGCGTATTCCGTAGGCGATAAGTTCTTGCGCAACGTGGTTACCGTTTATAACGAAACCGGCACGTTGTGGGAAAACTACGCTCCCGACTTCGCGGCGCAATCGGGGATAGCGCCGAAGTCCACGGGGCATACCCAGTCGGGGTTGGTGGCGTAATACGGCACGTCTAATTTTGTTAATACTTCGCAGGTTGTACGCAGTTTTTGACCCGTAATTTCAGGGTCAAACGCGACGAGTACTGCCTTAATCTCAGGCGTATATTTTTGCGTAATATTCAGTCCGCTTGACTTTAATTCTTTGATAAACGATTTCGTGCCTTGCGCATAAATCAAAGCGTCTTGAAATTTTTCTTTCATTATCATAATGGACGCTTGCGCAGACGTAAAGAAATTGTCTTTATCTATCCCGTCAATACCTAAACGGTTGAGCTTTTTAATATAATCTTTTACCGATTTAGACGGATTGTTGGTAATAAAAGCAAAACGACCACCCTTGGCTTTTATTGTATTTAACAATTCAATAACGCCGTCGAATAAATCGTTTTCACGGTAAATCGTACCGTCCATATCAAATAAATATAATTTTTTTGTTTTTAAGACGTCGGCATTTTTACCGAAATAATCTTGCATAACCGCTCCTTGCGTTATAATTTATATATTATAACACATTTTTTTGATAATATCAACTAATTTTTGCCGTATTTTATGCGTTTCCCGTCGCCACGAGATTTGCATCGTCGGAAATGTTTTCAACGAGAATATCCCCTATTTTTACGGGTAATTTACAAGTAGTTTGATTGATTTTTTTCATCACTTCAAACATTTCACTCTTTTTAATCGGCTTATCCGTCTTTACGGGTACTAGTACGCCGTTGGTTGCACGCACGGTGGACGTTACCACCCGTTTCGGGCAAACGACTTCGTTTTCCGCATAAAGCTTACCGCGAGGACAGCTGTTTCCCGTTATGGATACGGGTTTTCCGTCTACCATTTCCACTTCAATATTACAACCAATCGGACATTCGATACAGGTTAAATTGATTTTACTCATACGTTTTCCTCCAAAACCACTTCGATTTTTCCGCTTGCTTGCGCAATCTTCGCATCCGTTAATAATAACGTTTCCATTTCCCCAGGTACAACGATTTTCTTCTTACGCTGTAATAACACCGTATCACCGCATTTTGCCGTTATCGTACAATCACGGAAGGTATTCGTTACACGGAAGAAGAGTTTTACGTTGCCTTGTAAGTTTTTATCCAAGCGTTGCGGTACGACGTAACCGATATTTTTTCCGTTCACAACTTCCACTTCGTCGCGGATTTTACTGCCTTCTTGAACGTATTTGGACGCGGACTTTCCTGCAAGCTCCGATTCTTCGGATACAAAATCAACCAAATCGTGTACTTGTAATACGTTACCGCAAGCAAACACGCCGTCTACGAGCGTTTCACGGTTTTGATACACTACCGCACCGCGCGTTCTCGGCGATAAAGTAATTTCCGCGTCTTTCGTGAGTTCGTTTTCGGGAATTAAACCAACGGAAAAGAGCACGGTATCGCAGTCAAAATGCATCTCCGTTCCAGCAATCGGTTTTTTATTTTCGTCTACCTTGGAAATTACGACGCCCGTAACCCGTTTATCCCCTTCGATTTTCGTAATCGTATGGTTCAAATACAGCGGAATACCAAAATCATCCAAGCATTGCGCGATATTTCTCTTCAAACCGCTAGAATAGGGCATAATTTCACAAACGGCGTGCACTTTTGCGCCCTCCAAGGTCATACGGCGCGCCATAATTAAGCCGATATCCCCCGAACCGAGAATAACGACGCTTTTCCCTGGCATATACCCTTTAATATTCACGTATTTTTGCGCCGTGCCTGCCGAATATATCCCTGCCGGTCTACTACCTGCCACGTTGAGCGCACCGCGACTTCTTTCTCGGCAACCCATAGCCAAAATAACCGCTTTGGCTTGCACGGTAAACACCCCATATTCGGTGTTAATCGCCGTAATTTTTTTATCTTTCGTTAAGGATAAAACGGTTGTTTGCGTGAGTACTTCTATATTTCTCGCCAGTACTTCGTCGATAAAGCGCGACGCGTATTCAGGACCGGATAAGCTTTCCTTAAAACGGGTTAAACCAAAGCCGTTATGAATACATTGATTAAGAATACCGCCCAAGCGGTCCTCTCTTTCTAAAATTAAAATATCTTTCGTGCCTTCGTCGTAAGCGGAAATTGCCGCCGCAAGCCCTGCTGGTCCACCGCCTATAATCACGATATCATAAGAATTTTTCATTTGCTCACCCCCGTAACAAGCTCCGAGCCTTTTCCGTTTTTGGTAACCTGTTCAAAAGGAATACCAAGCTCTCTTGCAATAATTTCCGCTACGTGCGGTTGACAAAAACCGCCCTGACATCTGCCCATACCTGCACGCGTTCTACGCTTTACCGCATCAATATTTCTTGCTGGCGGATTATCTTTTACCGCGCGAACGATTTCACCTTCGGTGATTTGTTCACATCTGCATACGATTTTACCGTACGCAGGATTTTGCTTAATAATCGCGTTTTTCTCGTCGATAGATAAGTCCTTAAAGAAGTAATCCTTTTCACGTTTTCCGTTGAATTTCTCGTTGATTTTCAGCGTTAAACGGGTAGATACAAGCTCTTCTACCACGTATTTAGCAATAGCAGGTGCGGAAGTAAGCCCTGGGGACTCAATACCAGCACAATGAATAACGCCTTGCATGTTTTGGCTTTCTTCAATGATAAAATCGTGGCGAGTACAGTAAGCGCGCACGCCAGCGAACGAAGTAATCGTATTGAACAGTGGCGGGTTTTTTACCATTGTATTCACTTTTTCAATAACAAACGCAAGCCCCGTTGCCGTGGTATCCGTCGAGCCGATTTCCATTTCTTCCGACGTAGGACCAAGCAGGATATTTTTATCCGCCGTTTGCGTTACCAAAATCCCCTTACCCTTTTTCGTCGGTGTAAAGAACAGCGTATGTGAAACGAAATCACCGCTTTCTCTATCTAATAATATGTATTCGCCCTTACGCGCTTTTACTTCAATATCGTTATCCCCGACCATACCTGCAATTTTACCGCTTGCAAGCCCTGCGCAGTTGATAACAAGCTTACCTTGCACCACTTCGTTATCGGCTGATTTTACCGTAAATACGCCGTTGTCTTTTTTAATTTCGACCACTTCAAAGTTGGTATATAATATAGCGCCGTTATCCATAGCGTTCCCGATACAGGCAATCGTTAAGCCGTACGGACATACGATTCCGCCCGTTTTTGCATGCAACGCGCCCAACGCGTCGTCAGAAATATTCGGTTCTAATTTCCTCAAAGCGTCCTGAGAAATAATTTCTAAATCCTTTACGCCGTTTTGTTCACCACGCGTTTTTAATTCGCTCAGCATTTGCATATCTTCTTCCGAAAACGCAACGACAAGTGAGCCGTTATTTTCATATTTAACGCCTAATTCCGCCGTAAAAGCAGGCATCATCAGATTGCCGAGTACGTTAAATTTTGCTTTTAAGGTATTCGGTATAGC
>JAFVOG010000044.1 GCA_017505945.1 Clostridia bacterium | reverse complement strand
TCTCCTCCTTAGGCGATGCCCACGGATCAACGAACGCCGAAAGCCTTTGCAGGCGGTACGGCTCCATTGCGATGAGCACGGGCACCAAAAGGAGCACGGGAACGGAGATCGCCGCGATCCCTTTCTTTGAGATGCCGGCAAGAAAGATCATGCCGATCATCACCGCACCTACGCACATCGTAACGGACATATTCGGCTCTAACATAATCAAAACGCAAATACCACCGCCTGCCATAAGCACGGGGAGTACGCCTTTGAGCGTGCGCATTTTTTCCATACGTTCGCTTGCATATGCCGAAGTGAATATCACAAACCCGTATTTGGCAAGCTCGGACGGCTGTATCGTCACACTGCCGACACCTATCCAACGCGTCGCGCCGTAATTGCTTTTACCTATTCCTGGAACGAATACGAGTGCAAGCAATATCATCGGCACGACTAATGCGACAACGCGTATCTTTTTACCTTGCAACTTTCGATAATCGAATTTACAGCACAGCCACATAGCAACCGCACCGAAAATAACGCCTATCGCCTGTTTTTTGGCAAAGTACCACGAATCCCCGTACTGCGTTTTTGCCGTATATCCGCTTGCCGAATATACCGCAAAAATCCCAAACACAGCCAAAATCACCGTCACGATGATAATGGAGATATCGCCTTGAATTTTATTCGTTTTCCCCTTCGTCTGCAACAACGTTTTCGTCGGATTCGTCTTTGGCAAGCGTTTGGACGTACTGTGCAAAAGCGTCCCCCCTTTCTTCATAACTGGAAAATTCGTCAAAGCTTGCACTGGCAGGGCTTAAAAGCACCGTCTGTCCAGCTTTTGCCTGCATTGTGGCTATCCGTATCGCAAAATCAAAATTCTTACACACGGTTATTTGTTCAAACCCTTTCGCTCGTGCGCTTTGTAACAATTTATACCTGTTTTCGCCGTACAAAACCGCTTGAGTCACCGAAGAGTTTTGCAACGCACCGAACAGTTTATCGTAGTCGTACCCTTTATCCTTACCGCCGAGAAGCAAAACCGTTTCGCCTTGTATCGATTGAACCGCCTTTACGGTTGCATCTACGTTCGTCCCCTTAGAGTCGTCCACGTACTTTATACCATCGACTTCGCCTACCGTTTCAATGCGGTGCTTTATCCCCTTAAACGACGATAGCGTACCTGCAATTTTTGCATTATCCACGCCCATAATCTTTGCACAGCATATCACCGCCAAGGCGTTTTGTATATTATGTATTCCGCCCGTCAAAAGTTCGCTTGCCTGCATTATTTTTTCACCTTGAAAATACAACGCACCGTCTTCCAAATACGCCCCATCTACACGTTCCCGTACGGAAAAGTACAACACTTGCGCTTTTGTTTTTTCCGCAAACGAACGCACCGTTCTATCGTCGTAATTGAGCACTGCGTATTCCGCTTCACTGCTGTTTTTTAGCAATTTTCCCTTTAAGAATACGTAGTTTTCCATATTATAATGCCGATTGAGATGGTCTTCCGTTACGTTTAATATTACCGCAATATGCGGACAAAGTGAACCCAACGTTTCCATTTGAAAACTGGAAATTTCCGCCACCGCCACTTGCGTTTCTTCCAGTGAGCAAAACTCTACCATAGGCACGCCGATATTCCCACACGCAGTAGCCGAATATCCCCCGTCGTTTAATACGGCGGTCAGCATAGAAACGGTGGTCGTTTTGCCGTTCGTGCCCGTAACGGCAATTACGGGACACCGCATAAACCGTGCCGCTATTTCCGTTTCCCCCACAACGCTTTTGCCGTTGCGCTTGAAATATACCGCAAGCGGATGGTCGATAGAAATACCCGGGCTTAACACCAACACGTCGCATACTTTTGCCGTACTTTCTAATTCTTCCTTTTTGACGGCACGCGCGCCCAACGTGCACAGCTCTTCCGCAGTCCGCATAGCCCGTTCTCCCGTAACGTCGTCATATACGTACACGACGGCTTGACGAGAAAGTAAAAACTTAGTAACCGATTTCCCCGAACGGGATAAACCCAGCACGAGAAATTTCTGCCGTTTGGGTAACATAACACACTCTCCTTTATAACAAACTCCACACGCAAACTGCACCGATAATCGTTGTAATTAACGAATACGCGTACGCAATTTTGCTTTCCGCAAAACCCTTTTGCTGAAAATGGTGATGGGCAGGCGACATTAAAAATATACGTTTACCGCCTGTCGCTTTATAATATATTACCTGTATTACGACGGATATGACGGAAAAAACGAATAACGCGCCTATCACGGGGATATACAGCGCGTTGCCAGTAAACAACGCGATACACGAGGCAAACCCACCCAAAGCAAGCGAGCCCGTATCCCCCATAAATACACTGGCTGGCGAACAATTAAAAACAAGATACGCAAGCAATCCGCCCACCAAACAAAAACAAAGCGTCGTATATGCACTATCCCCGTTTTGTAACGTGATTATCGTGCCAAGCGTAGCAAAATACGGCACGCTGACTCCACCTGCAAGCCCGTCTAATCCGTCCGTCAAATTGACGGCGTTTACAGTAGCGATAAACACAAACGCAGACAAAGGAATTATCCAAGCCCCTGCGTTTACCGTTTTATGAAAAAAGGGCAAATATAGCTCCGTTAGCCCTATGCGATAGGCAAAGACAGACACAACTATGGCCACAGCCAGCATAAATCCCGTCTTTTGCCAAGCCGTAAGCCCCAAATTATCCTTGCGTTTGCATTTGAGAAAATCATCTAACAGCCCTACGCACATATACGCTAAACCCGTGGCAAGCGTAACGGCAAACGCTTTTCCACCGCCACGCAAAAATACCGCACACACGATTGCGCAAGGCAATACGAACGCTATCCCACCCATTGTAGGCGTGCCCGATTTGCTTTTATGTTCTTTTACGTAGGATAAAATATTTTGACCTGCTTTCCATTTGCGTAAAGCAGGAATAAGCAACGCACAAAACACAAGCGAAACCACAAACGCAACGAGCCCTGCTAAAAGTACCGTTTTCATTTCATTTACTCCGTTACGAAAACCGTTTTGCCGTACGTTGTACCACAAACCGTTCTATTATAGCATTGTCTTCAAAGGGGTATTTTATGCCCATAATTTCTTGTGTTTTCTCTCCGCCCTTGCCTGCGACAAGCAAAATATCTCCCCGTTCCAAACGCTCCATTGCATACTCGATTGCAACGTCTCTTTTGGGGATTACAACGTATTTTTTCGAGCGTTCCCTATACCCTCGTTCAATATCCGCAATGATATCTAACGGGTCTTCAAAGCGCGGATTATCCGCCGTAATTACGGCAAAATCGGCAAAAGTAGCCACCGTTTCTCCCATTACGGGACGTTTACTTTTATCGCGGTTTCCACCGCAACCGAATACGCAAACAAGCCGACCTTTACAATGCCCTTTTAACGCTGTAAGCGATTGTTTAAGTCCGTCGGGCGTATGGGCAAAATCGACAAATACTTCTCCGCCCTGCCAACTTGCCACCCGTTGCAATCGTCCGTCAACCCCTTTCAAACAGGTAAACGCCTTACAAATACTTTCCTTGTCTATCCCAAGCGATAATGCGCAAGCCACCGCAGACAGCGCATTATATACGTTATACTCACCCAAAAAAGACAAGTTTATCCCCACCATTTCGTCTAATACGTTACACACACACTGTACGCCTTGTAGGCTTTCTTCCAAGACGACGGCAAATGCGTCGGCAGGATTTTTCAAACCATAGGTTATTGTTTTTCCGCCTTGCTTTTCCCTTTCCTTTATCCATTGCAAAACGTATTCGTCGTCCGCATTAAGTACGGCAATCGGACAAACTTCGCAAGAAAACAGGCGTGATTTTGCCTGTGCATACGCCTCCATATTAGGAAAAAAATCCAAATGGTCCTGTGTGACGTTACTTGCGATGCAAGCACAAAAACGCACTCCTGCTACCTTTTTATAATATAACGCGTGCGCGGACACTTCCATCACGACGTACTCTATACCGCAATCCAGCATATCCCGTAGCGTTTTTTGTAAAAATATAGGGTCGGGCGTAGTCAAATCGCAGGGGTATTCCTGCCCCGCATACCGTACGCCCAGCGTACCGATTACCCCCACCCGTTTCCCTGCCGTAGCCAAAATGGACGATAGCATATACGAAGTGGTCGTTTTTCCGTTCGTACCCGTAATGCCGATAACTTGTAAAGAAATCGACGGTTCTCCATAAAAAACGCTACTTAAAAGCGCAAGCGATTCCCTTGTATCTTCCACCAAAATTTGCGGTACTTCTACGGATAGTTTTTTCTCCGTTACAATCGCAACCGCGCCGTTTTTTACCGCTTCTTCCGCATATTCGTGTCCGTCCTTCTGCCCCTGTAAACACACAAACAACGACGATACCGTTTTATCTTTGCTATATGTCGATAGCGTTACGATTTCTCGCTCCCAGTCCCCGTCGTAAAGTATTTCTCCTTTTATCCCTTGCACAAGCTTTGATAACCGCATTTTCTCCTTCTCCTTTTCCGTTTGTTTTATTGTATTCCTCTTTGTCCAAGGATATGTTATCAAAAAAAGCCACGAAACCGTGGCTTTATTCTTCTATGCGTTTTTTATACCGCTTATAATATTTATCTAAAATGCCTTTATAGCTTGTTTTCCAAGGCTTATTTTTTCCGATATAGTGTGCAATAACGTTGTTTTGTTCCACCCACTCTTTCGTAATTTTATCCCTATGGAACGCATTATGCAAACGGATTTGCCTATCCGATAAATTATATATTTTTTCGTCCGCCTGCAACACCTTATCCCCAAAAAATTTATATAAAACGTCTTGGTCGAACAAAATCAGCCGACGCTTACTCTTGCGTGTGTATTTTTTCAACAAATCAACGTCCAACTCCGCACGGAATTTAGGCACGTTCATCAATAAAACGCCCGTATTCATATACACGTTCCCTTTTCCCACCCCAAGCCGTAAACGGTTGATTAAACGCAATATCGCGCCCGTATGCGAACACGCCACGAACGTATTATCACAAAAATCCTGATTGTAAAACGTATCGATAGGATTATGCACGACTAAGTCGCAATCTAAATACAGAACCCGTTCCACCTCCTTAGGCAAAAGAACGGGCGCAAAAATACGGTAATAAATGGTGTATGGATACCGTTTTGTCGTCGGAAATCCATCGAATATCGACGCGTCCATATAAATAAAACGAAAAGTTATTCCTTGAAAATGGGCGCGGATATTTTCTTCGTCCGCTTTATCCAAATCGTCGTGCATTACGTACACGCAAAGCTTTTCTTTCACGTTATCCAAAAGCGACGCAAGCATAACGAAAAAATGTCGCATATACCCTTTATTGATAGCCACTAAGACGTTCATTGTTCTTCCTCTTGTATTTTTTTACGTTTTGTTTTGCGCACCTGCCAAACGACGGCAATCACGATAAACAATACTTCCACCGCAACGGAGATAATAAACGCAGGCGACGTAGGGCTGTGCACGTTGTCCCCCATGACGGTAAAAGCCAAAAGAGACGGCAAAAAGCCGAGCAACGAGCCGAGCAGGTACTTCCCGTATGCAATTCCACTTGCCCCCAAATACACACTAACCAAATCCCCAGGGAGTTTCCCCACCAACCTCAAAATAAAGCAGGTCAACGTTTGCTTTTTATGCGGAAAATGCAACAGCGACTGCGTTTTGGGGTATTTTTTGGATAGCCAAGCCAACGCCTTTCCCCCTGCGCGCCTGCCGACAACATACGGGAGCGTTATCATAAGCACCGAGCCGAGAAGATTGACAAGCAAAGCAAGCGAAAACGGAAAAAGCACACCGCACAACGCGTATAGCAATCCACCGTAGATAAAAAACAAAAAACTTTTTAACGCATATAACAGCAACACGAAAACAACCGCAAAAACGCCACCAGCCGGCGTAACGTTTACCAAGCCTTCCAACGTCAATTTGTCTTTTAAGCGAAAAAACAGCACGAACCCAACGACGCAAAACGCCGTAAATCCCACGCCCCATAACGCTATTTGCCACTTTTCTCTCTTTTCCATTTGCACTGCACCGTATTTATAATGTTCCCGTTTTGTATTCGTTTTATTATAAAAACATGAAAAAAGCGTAAAAAAACGGCGAACCCGCCGTTTTCGTTTTATTTGGGTTGTATGTTTTGCAAGGAAATTATCCCCTCAAAAATCTCTTTAGCAACGGGGCTTGCCACCACCGAGCCGTAGTACTGTCCTTGCGGTTCGTTGACAATGACAAGCGTTAAATATTTAGGATTATCGTACGGAAAAAAGCCAACAAACGAACTAGTGTATTTGCCTTGGTCCAGCCGTCCGTCCTTCCAGCGCTGTCCCGTACCCGTTTTTCCGCCTACACCGTACCCTTCGATATACGCCCGCTTACCACTACCTACCGTAACTACCCCCTCCAACATTTTTGCAAGCGTTTTCGACGTTTCTTCACTGACCGTACGGTTACGGAGCGTCGGCGTATATTCCTTTAACACGTACCCGTCGTCCGCGTAGATTTTCTTTACAAGTCTTGGTTGATAATAGTATCCACCGTTGATAGCCGAAGCCGTCGCGCACGCAAGTTGCAATCCGCTTACCGCAATCGTTTGCCCAAACCCGATACGAGCCAAATCGCAATCGCGCACCGCCTTTTCACTCATCAGTAGCCCGTATGCCTCGCCCCCGTAATCAATCCCCGTGCGCTTGCCAAACCCAAAAGCCGATAAATAGCTATAAAACGTTTGCTTTCCCAAACGAAGTGCCATATCGGTAAAACACGGGTTACAGCTGTTGTTTAACGCTTCAGCAAGCGTTTGATTGCAATGTTTTCCGTTTGCGTGGTTACTCCAACATTTTACCGTCGTGCCGTCCACACTCCGCGTACGCGAACTGGAAAATACGTAATTGGGGGATACCGCACGGGCATTTCCTTTTGCGTATTCTTCCAAATTGATAGCCGAAGTGATAATTTTGAAAGTAGAACCAGGCTCGTACACGTCGCAAACGAGTAAATTCCGCGATAGCTTATTCAACGCCGTAATATCGTCGCGCGGAATATCGTTTAAGTCGTAACAAGGATAATTTGCCAAGGCAAGCACTTCAAACGTATTGACGTCCAACACGATACACTCGGCGGAAAGCGGATTATATTCACGGGTGACGCGCTCTAACGCACTTTCAACAATTCGTTGCACGCCGTAATCGATTGTGAGCTGTACGTTATACCCGTCCTCGGCAGGCAGGTACGTAGCGACACTGCCTTGTATCTCTTTTCCGACAAGGTCCGTTTCGTACAAAAGCTCCCCGTTTTTCCCCGATAAAAACTCGTCGTAGTATTTCTCAACCCCTGTCGTTCCGCTACCGTCGTACGAAGTAAAGCCAAGTACTTGACAAAGCGTCGTCGTTTTGGGATACGTCCGTACGTTATCCCTTGCATAATAAATGCCGTCCAAGGATAGCTTGGCTAAGTTCTCTATTTCCGCTTTTCCTACTTTTTTAGCCAAGGTAACTTCCGACGCCTTTTTCTTAGTTAGCGTTTCATACAGCTTACCTTCGTCTTTTCCCAAAGCCATAGCAAGCTCTTTTGCCGTTTTTTCGACGTCTTTTAATGCGTTGGAACGGGCAAATACCGTATATGCCGTTTGGTTTTCCGCCAAAACAACCCCGTTTCTATCCACAATTTCTCCACGCTGTGCCACGATAGGAATTTCTCTCGTCCACTGGTCAAGCGCACGATACCCCAGTTCTTCCTGCCAAATGACTTGTACGTAAAAAAATCTACCGCATAACAACGCAAAAAGAAAGGTTACTGCTAATGTAATAGCCAGTAACCTCTTTTGTAAAATGGATATGGAAAAATGTTCCGATTCGCCAAGCCGTCGTTTGATAATACGCCACCTCGCTTTTGGGTTTTGTATTATTCTATTCCGCTTAGCCTTCAATCATACCTTGCGAAAGTGCGTATTCGCGAATCGTTTCTTCCGATTGCGCCATTTCGATACGCGTTTGCAATTCTTCGTTTTTCTCCATCAGTTGTTTTCTTACTTTTTCCAAGTTTTTAATTTGTTTTGCGTTATTTTTAATGATTTGCGTATTGATACCTACCATCGAGAACATCAAAACAAACGTCGCGGCTACCGCGCCAAGCACCATTTTTGCACGCGTCGTAAGCGAAAAGCTTTCTTCAACTTGCATTGCGCCTGCAACCGAATATACGGGAGCAACGGGAGCTTGCACGTCTTCCTTAACTTCTTGCGCTTCTACCGTCGCCGTACCTGCATTGATGGCTACGTTAGCGTATTTTTCCGTCGTAAACACGGGAGAATCCATCATAGGCGCAACGTATTCCTTCACACTGGGCGTTTGGTCCATAACGGGCGTGTTATTCACTACGGGCGCAACGTATGCATACGTGGGCGCACTTACAGGGGCTTGCGC
>JAFVOG010000043.1 GCA_017505945.1 Clostridia bacterium | reverse complement strand
GACGCCGGCTTTGCTTGCGTCGTATGCGCAAAAGCAAGGCAAGCGTGTGGGGATTATGGACGCGGATATTACGGGTCCGTCTATTCCGCACGCCTTTGGCGTGCACGAACACGCTACGGGTAGTGAAGAAGGGATTGACACCGTACAAACCCCGTCGGGGATGCAACTGATGTCGATGAACTTGCTTTTGGACGATGCCACGACGCCCGTGGTTTGGCGCGGTATGGTGATTTCGGGTACGGTACTGCAATTTTGGACGGACGTGATTTGGAAGGATTTGGATTTGCTGTTTATCGATATGCCCCCTGGAACGGGCGACGTGCCTTTGACTGTATTCCAAAGTATTCCTATTGCAGGTATCGTTATCGTAACTACACCGCAAGACCTTGTCAAGATGGTGGTGGAAAAAGCGGTGAATATGGCGCAAATGATGAAAATCCCCGTGCTGGGTATCGTGGAAAATATGAGTTATTTGCGTTGCCCCGATTGCGGTAAGCAAATCGACGTATTCGGCGCAAGTAAGGTGGGGGAGCTTGCCACGGAATATTTTATTCCTTCTACGGCGCGTATGCCACTCGACCCGCAAATTACCGCTTTGGCGGACAAGGGTAAGATAGAAGAATACGACGCTTCGCCCCTTGCAGATATTTACAATCTTATTGAAAAAGTAGAACCGAGAAAAACGAACGAATAAAGAACAGAAGATAAATGAACTACGCCAAAGAACGGGAAATAGCCAACAAGAAAAAATTAAAAGCGAAGATGGTTGTGTTTATTATCGTTGCCGTTTTCATTTTGGCACTTTCCGTTGTGTCGTGCTTTGTACCGATGGGTACGTGGAAATATTACGTTTCCTTGCCCAAGATAGACAAGCGTGCTCCGTATGCACTGCGCATACATTTTTTAGACGTGGGACAAGGGGATGCGACGCTTGTCGAGTTGCCGGACGGCAAAGTGATGCTTATTGACGGTGGAGACGACGAAGAAAGCCATAAAACGACGCTACTGCGCTATCTCAACGCCTTAAAGATTGACGTTATCGATTACTTAATCGTAACGCACACGGATAGCGACCACGTGGGCGGTTTGGACGTTGTGGCAAAATATAAGGACGTAAAAACGGCGTTTTTACCTAAACACCAAACGATGGGCGCGCAGTATTTGGAATTTGAAGACGAACTGCAAAAGCAAGATTGTGAAATCCGCGAATTAGAGCGTACTTTTATCAGCAAAGCGTCTAACGAAAATTCGTATGCGTTGTCCGTTTTGTACCCGTATATAGAAGAAAGGGAACAAGAAACGGAAGACGATAACGAAACTTCGGGAGTGGTGTGGCTGTCCTATCAAGGCGTAGATGCTTTGTTTATGGGTGACGTATCAAGTAAGGTGGAAAACGTCCTTATGCAAGAAGATAAGGACGGCTTGTTAACCGATTTTGCCACGCCGTTCTACGATACGGAAATTCTTAAAGTGGGACACCACGGCAGTGCGTCTGCGACAAGCACGGCGTTTATCGAGTACGTAAAACCCGAAACGGCAGTGATATCGTGTGGCAAAAACAACGCGTACGGACATCCTGCGGAGCAAACGTTGAAAACGCTGTTAGATAGAGAAATTGCCGTATATAGAACGGACGAACAGGGACATATTATGATTACCGTGGAGCAAGGTGAAACCGAGTACGCGGTACAAACGATAGAAAATTAACGTATAGGTTACGTAGAAATGGAAGCAATTCAGTTTGAAAAAGTGCATTTTTCCTATGAAGACGCAGACGACGCGGAAGTATTCGCGTCCGATTCAGCGTTTTCGCTTTGCGGTATCGATTTAACCGTAGAAGAAGGGGAATTCGTGGCGGTGCTTGGGCATAACGGAAGCGGGAAATCCACGCTTGCGCGCCTTTCCAACGCCTTGTTGCTTCCTCGCGAAGGAAAAATTACCGTATTCGGTATGGACACGGCGGACGAGAAAAACGCCTTTGCTATTCGTGAAAAAGTGGGTATCGTATTCCAAAACCCCGACAACCAAACGGTGGCGTCCATTGTCGAAGACGACGTTGCGTTCGGTCCTGAAAACGTAGGGGTAGAACGCGCGGAAATCGGTAAACGTATCGATTTTGCATTAAACGCGGTGGGAATGCAAGACTATCGCCATTTTGCCGTCAGTCGGCTGTCGGGCGGACAAAAACAACGGGTGGCTATCGCAGGAGTACTTGCGTTAAAACCCAAAGTAATGATTTTGGACGAATCGACGGCTATGCTTGACCCAAAGGGTAGAAAAGAAGTGATGGACGTCGTATATCGGCTGAACCGTGAAGAAAAAATTACGGTTATCGTGATTACGCATTTCCCCGAAGAAGCGTTGATGGCGGATAGGGCTATCGTGATGAACCACGGCAAAATTGTGGCGCAAGGCGACCCGAAAACGGTGCTCGCGGACGAAGTGGCGCTTGCGAACTGTTCGCTTGCGTTGCCCAAATCGTTAGAGCTTTGCAGAAGATTGCAAGAACGCGGTGTGGATATTCCCGATTCGTTTGATGCGGAAACGATTGCTTGCGAAATAGCAAAACGCTTACACGGAAAAGCGGTGCTTGCCCAAGATGAACAAGGTATGCTCCTGGAAGACGAGGTGGCAGGGCGGATTGTATGTCAAAACGTTCACCATATTTACGACGGGGAAACGACCTTTTCCTCGCACGCCTTAAACGGAGCGACGCTTACGGTCAATTCAGGGGATTTCTTTGGCGTAATCGGACGTACGGGCAGTGGCAAATCGACGTTCGTACAGCACTTAAACGCGCTGATTAAATTGCCGACGGCGGAAAAACGTTATAAGGAGAAGAAACGCAAGAAAAGCGCGCCCGTAGAAGAAACGGTACTGCGCGTGGGCGAGTTTGATTTGACGAAAAAGACGACGGATTTTACTGCGCTTAGGAAATACGTCGGTATGGTATTTCAATACCCCGAATATCAGTTGTTTGCAGAAACGGTGTTTGAAGACGTGGCGTTTGGACTGCGCAATTTCCGCGCGGATATGGACAAGACGGAAGTGGAAAACGCCGTTCGTGAAGCCATTGAAACGGTAGGGCTTTGCTATGAAGAAATCAAAGACCGTTCTCCGTTTGATTTATCGGGTGGACAAAGACGGCGCGTTGCTATTGCAGGGGTAATCGTAACCAAACCCGAAATTCTCGTTTTGGACGAACCGTCCGCAGGGTTAGACCCGCTGGGTAAAAAAGAGATTATGGAGTTGTTGCACTCCATACACAAAACTTGGTGTAAAACGGTTATCGTTGTCTCGCACGATATGGACGAAGTGGCGGAAAACTGCAACCGTATCGCACTGTTTGTGGGCGGTAAAGTGCTTGCCGTGGATGCTCCAAGCGCATTGTTTACAACCGATTTCGTCAAAGACGAAGGCGGTTTGGACGTGCCGTTTATTGCAACCATTGCACATAAGCTTTACGAAAAGGGGATAGAGATGCATTGTCCTTACACCCTTAAAGGATTTGTAAATGCGGTGGCAAACGCAGGGAGGGACGGCAATGAGTAACGTTTCTTTCGGACAATATTATCCCACGCAATCGTTCGTGCATAAGTGTGACCCCCGTCAAAAAATCGTCTTTTTAATCGTGTTTATCGTGGCGGTATCCCTTTCAACGACCTTTTACGCGTTGGGCGCTTGCGCGTTCGTGCTTGCGCTTGCGGTGGCGTTTTCGCGGATTCCGTTTAAGAGTTTGTTAAAATCGGTGAAAGCCGTGATATTTTTGTTGCTGTTTACGGCAATCTTAAACTTGTTTTTCCATAAGGGGGAAACGCCTCTTTGGGAAGGGAGCTTTATTACTAAAGAAGCGGTATATTTTACGCTGTTCTTATCCATACGGCTTTGCTTGTTGGTGCTTGCATCGTCACTGCTTACCTTAACGACTTCGCCCGTATCTTTGACGGACGGGGTGGAAAGCTTGCTTACTCCGCTGAAATGGATACGTTTTCCCGTACACGAGCTTGCGCTGATTATGTCGCTTGCGTTACGGTTTATACCCACGCTGGGCGAGCAAACTTCGCGGATTATGAACGCGCAAAAAGCGCGCGGTGCGAACTTTGAAACGGGTAGCTTAATCAAACGAGCTAAGGCGGTAATTCCTATTCTAATCCCCTTGCTTATCAGTGCGTTCCGTTCTTCGGAAGAACTGGGCGACGCTATGAACGCACGGTGCTATTCAGGAAGCAAAAAACGGACTAAATACAAAAAGCTCACGTTTGGTTGGAGAGATTTGCTATCTTTCCTTTTGGTGGTGGCGCTTTTGGTTGGGGTAATCGTAATGCGCGCTTACCTGCCTGCGCTGTAACGGAGGAAACGGTATGCGATACGTAGTAAAGATTGCCTACGACGGCACGGAATATGCAGGCTGGCAATGTCAAAAAAATGCCGTCAGCGTGCAAGAGAAATTAGAAAGTGCGTTGCTTTCGGCGCTTGGTACTTGCGTTAAAGTGACGGCAAGCGGTAGAACGGATGCAGGCGTGCACGCGGTAGGGCAGGTATGCCATTTCGATATGGAAAGTTGTAGTATTCCGCCTGAAAAAATGCCCGATGCGCTCAATCGTTTTTTGCCTGCCGACGTACGCGTTTTAGAAGGAAAGCTTGCAAAAGAAACGTTTGACGCAAACCGCAGTGCAAAACGCAAGACGTATAGATACGCACTGTACGACGGCGAACGGG
Organism: Clostridia bacterium; assembly: GCA_017505945.1. GTDB lineage: Bacteria > Bacillota > Clostridia > Christensenellales > Borkfalkiaceae > Scatosoma. The sequence continues at coordinate 2,960 of JAFVOG010000043.1, read as the reverse complement.
ATATGCCGTTGAAAGACCGTTTTGCGGTGCGTGTGGAAAATATACCGGCTACGGAAACGTTGCAAAAGGTTGCACGTCTTTTGGAAGGAGAACACGACTATAAAGCGTTTTGCGCGTCGGGTTCAGCGGTGAAAACGACGGTACGCACGGTGTACGAAGTCCGCGTAGAAGAAAGCAAAAGTTACGGTGGAAAAGACGTGTATTTGTACGTAACGGGTAACGGATTTTTATATAATATGGTGCGGACTATGGTCGGAGAAATACTCGATTTGGCTTGGGGGAAACGCACGGAAGAAAGCCTACGAAAGGCGTTTGAAACGGGGAATAGAAGCTTGCTCGGCAAAACGATGCCGGCAAAAGGTTTGACGTTGATGCAAGTGGAATACGAAGAATAAAGAAAGGGATTTTTTATGGAATTATACAGTTTATATTACGCAATTTTTTCTGCGATAACGTTTACGGGTGCGGTTACGAATAAAGGCGTAGAAATGCCTAATGCAATGTACGGCGCGCTTGCCGTCGGTGGGGTGATTTGGGCGGTACTGTTCGTTTTACAAGGCATTGCTTTATATGCTATGGGCAAGAAGCAAGGCGTCAAAGGTAGTTGGCGTGCGTTCGTACCGTTTGCGAATTTGTATTTTATGGGTAAAGTGGCAGGCGTTTGTACCGTGTTTGGTCAAAAGGTAAAACGCGCAGGGTTGTATGCATTGATTGCGCAAATTGCGTTGGTTGCTTTGTGCACAACGGAAATTGTGGGGCAGGCGTATTTGTGGACGACGGAAGGAATGCCTGCGTTTGACCAGTTTAATCGTCCGTACTGGGGAGACGCGCAAGGCGCGGCGGCGTCGTTGAATACCTATTTGTATTCGTATAACGAATTTATCCGTTCCATTATCCAAATGGTTTACGAAATTATGATATTTATCGTGCTGATGGGTATTTATAAAAAATATGTGCCCAACACACATTTCGTTTTCTCGATTCTTTCGCTGTTTATTCCCCTTTCGCGCTGTATTATCTTGTTCGTAATTCGCAACCGCGATACGGTGGACTACGACGAATTTATGAGACAAAAGAGAGAAGAATTTATCCGTAGCCGTACGGGCGGTTATACGGCGTATGGGACGCCTATGCAAGCCACGCCGTCAAAGCCTGAAGAACCTTTTGCGGAATTTGATGAAGAGAAAAAGAACGAATCGGATAGCGACGAATTTTTTTCATAGGGAAAAGAATAACTAAATATACAAGACGGGAATAAAGAAAAGTTATATTTCCGTCTTTTTTTCTTGGAAATTTCTTTCAAACTCTTTACAACGCGCGCGCGTATGTGTTATAATAAAATATAACTATAAGTTTACGTTATAAGACGGCGTACAAAAGGAGAGTGGAACGTATGGCAGAAGAAAATATATCCGCAATTGCGACGGCACCGGGGAAAGGTGGCGTTGCCATTATTCGGATTAGTGGAACAAATCCGCTTGCGATTGCGGAAAAGATGTTTACTCCGCTTTCCAAGACGGAAGTTTGTAATTTCCAACCGTACCGTATGTATGCTGGCAATATCGACGCGGGTAGCTTTACCGATTTCGGCTTGTGCGTATATTTCAAAGCGCCTGCAAGTTATACGGGCGAAGATATCGTAGAATTCCATTGCCACGGTGGGGAAACGGTTGCACGCGGTATTTTGAAACAAACGTTTCGTTTGGGCGCAAGAAGCGCTACGCGCGGTGAATTTACAAAACGCGCCTTTCTCAACGGAAAACTGTCTTTGGCTTCGGCGGAAGGCGTTGCGGATATGATTAACGGCGAATCGGAAGCGGAAGTAAAGGCAGGGTACTTGCTGTATAACGAAAAACTGACCAAGCAAGTACGGGCTTTGCAAGACGAAATGACGACGATGCTTGCAGGCATTGACGTTTCGGTGGATTATCCCGAAGAAGATATCGAAGAACAGCACGTAGAAGAATTGAAAGTGGAATTGCTCCGTTTGTTGGACAAGCTAAACGCAATGCTGTCGGGGTATGAAACGGGTAAAAAAATCAAATCGGGGGTAACGGTTGCCATTTGCGGAAAACCCAACACGGGCAAAAGTTCGCTTTTGAATAAACTGCTCGGCTATGATAAGGCTATCGTATCGAATATTGCAGGTACGACGCGCGACGCGGTAGAAGGGATGATAGAAATTAACGGAACGAAGTTCAATATCTACGATACGGCAGGCGTGCGCGAAAGCGGTGACGCGATAGAAAATATCGGGATTGAGCGCGCGGAAGCGATTATTCGTTCTGCGGACGTCGCCGTATTTGTGGCAGACTATGCAACGGGAACGGACGAAGAAGATGCAAGGGTACTTGCTATGCTCACGGATAAACCGCTTATCAAGGTATTTAATAAAATCGACCTGTCGTCGGACACGACGGACACGGACGCGGACGTGCATACGTCGGCAGTGACGGGCTCAGGGATTATGCGTTTGAAAGAGTTGCTGTATGAAAAGGGGTTCGGTTCGCGTAGTGAAGATTTGGCGTTCTTGATAGAACAACGCCATTTCGACGCGCTGGTAAGGGCAAAAGAGGCGGTAGAAAACGCCGTCCGCGCTTGCGGAATAGAGCCTTTGGATTTAATCGGTATCGACGTAAAGGAAGCTTGGGATTGCTTGGGCGAAATTACGGGCGAAACGGCAACGGAAACGATTATCGAAGAAATTTTTGCCAAATTTTGCGTAGGGAAATAAGGTGCGAAGGATAAGGGTAAATGTATGGTCAATTTAGATTTATATAAAGTATTTTATACCGTAGCCAAATGTGGCAGCTTAACACGCGCCGCGGAAGAATTATACATATCGCAACCGGCAGTTTCCCGTTCGATAAAGCAACTGGAAACACAGCTCGGCGTACCGCTGTTTACGCGTACCCACCGCGGTATGCAACTTTCCGCACAGGGCGGTGAGATGATTTTTG